>DASYQW010000302.1 GCA_036005065.1 Candidatus Methylomirabilota bacterium
CCGGATCCAGCGCGAGGTCGCCAAGGAGATCGAGGAGGCCGTGGAGTTCGCCGAGCGCTCCCCCGATCCCGACCTCCAGGAGATGTTCACCGACGTCTACGCGCCCTACTAATCTCGGACGGGGGCTCCGCCCCCTGGAGAATGCCCCCGCGGCAGAGCCGAAGCCGTCCGCATTCGCGGACGGCTTCGGGGCCTGCCTCCCCCCAAGAGCGGGAGGAAAGGACGACGAGCATGCATACGCTGACGGTGGCCGAGGCGATCTGTGAGGGCCTCCGGGAGGAGATGGAGCGCGATCCGCGCGTGTTCCTCATGGGCGAGGACGTCGGCGCGATCGGCGGCATCTTCGCCACCAGCCGAGGTCTGCTCGAGAAGTTCGGGCCCGAGCGCGTCCGCGAGACGCCGATCTCCGAGGCGGCCATCGTCGGCCATGCCATCGGGGCGGCCGTGGCCGGCCTGCGGCCCGTGATCGAGTGCGGGGGCTTCGTGGACTTCCTCTCGCTCACCATGGACCAGCTCGTCAACCAGGCGGCCAAGCTCCGCTACATGTTCGGCGGCAAGGGAACGGTGCCCATCGTCGTGCGGGCGGCCCAGGGCTCAGGCGTCAAGCTGGCCGCCCAGCACTCGCAGAGCCTGGAGGCCTGGTTCGCGCATGTCCCGGGACTCATCGTCGTCTGCCCCTCGACGCCGGCCGACGCCAAGGGGCTCCTGCTGGCCGCCATCCGGAACCCGAACCCCGTGATCTTCCTCGAGCACAAGATGCTCTACTTTCAGAAGGGCGACGTCCCGGACGGGGAAGGCCTGGAGCGGATCGGGGTGGCCGCGCGCCGGCGCGAAGGGACCGACGTGACGCTGGCCTCCTACAGCCTGATGGCCCACCGGTGCCTGGAGGCGGCGGATCTCCTCGCCCAGCGCGGTATCTCGTGCGAGGTCGTCGACCTGCGGACGGTCCACCCCTGGGACCGCGAGGCGATCCTCGCCTCGGTGCGGAAGACCCACCGGCTGGTGGTGGTCCACGAGGCGGTCAAGAGCTTCGGCGTCGGCGCCGAGATCGCGGCCGCCGTGATGGAGGAAGCCTTCGACGACCTGGACGCCCCGGTCGTGCGGGTCGCCGCCCACGACATCCCGATGCCGTTCAACGAGAACCTCGAGCGCGAGACCGTGCCAACGGTCGAGCGGATCGTCGAGGCCGTCAAGCAGCTCGCCTGAGTCCACCGGAGGGGGCCTCGACGGCCCCCTCCGGGACCTCCCCCGAGAGGGGGGTTGCGCGGGCAAAGCCCGCGCTCGGAGCGGAACATCCAGTGGTGGGGTGGTAAGAGTGAGCCCGAGAGCCACACCCCGCGCATTCCGTCACAGAGCTGACCCGAGGAGGCCGAGATGACGCGGGACTCGAGACCCTGGCTCAAGGTTCCGCGGCGGCGCGCGGGCCTGCTCGTCGCCCTCGCGGCTCTCGTGCTGACGGCCGGCCCGGCGGCAGCCGTGGAGCTGGAGGTGGCGACCTGGCACTGGACGGAGCCGGCCCGGGGCGCCGTGCTGCGCAAGATGGTCGAGCAGTTCACTCGCGAGCACCCGACCATCACCATCAAAGAGGTCAGCGTCCCCTTCCCCCGGTACGTCGAGCAGATGCTGCTCCGCCTGGCTGGCGGCGCGCCGCCGGACGTGCTGGTGGCCACCGACGCCATGCTCTTCACCTTTCTCGACCGTGGCCACCTGGCTCCCTTCGGGTCCTTCCCGGCTCTGGCCCGCATGCTCGAGCGCGACCGGCAGGACTTCGTCGACGGCCAGGCCGTCGCGAGCATCGGTGGTCAGACCTACGGCGTCGTGAGTCACTACAGCACCTATGGGCTCCTCTACAACGAGAAGCTCCTGAGCGAAGCCGGCATCGCCAAGCCCCCTGCGACCCCGCAGGAATTCCTGGCGGCGGCGACGAAGCTCACCAAGGCGCCCGAGCAGTTCGGGTACGGCACGCGCCACTCGATGAACGAGGAGGGCGGCTGGTGGTACGAGGTCGCGTACTGGGTCCACGGATTCGGCGGGCGATGGGCCACCGGCGGCAAGCCGTCGGTCAGCACGCCGCCCGTGATCAACGCCGTGCGATTCTTCAAGCAGCTCTACGACGCCGGCGTGTTCCCCAAGGGGGTGGATGCCGCCACCTACCGGCGGATGTTCTGGCAAGAGAAGATCGCCATGCTGACCGACAACAACGCCGTGTACTTCATCGCCAAGTCCCAGAATCCGAATCTGGCTCTCCGGGCCGCCCCCAACCCGTTCTCCCCGCCGGTCACCGTCGGCGAGATCTCCTTCTACACCATCCCCAAGGGCGCCAAGCACGCGCCTGAGGCGGCGACCTTCATCGACTGGTACCGGCAGCACCTGCGGGAGCTGGGGATGAACCTCCAGAATCTGGTCGGGTCGAAGTCCGCCAACACCGAGATCCTGTCGGCCTTTCCCCACCTCACCACGTTCGTGAACGCTCCCCTGGCCGAGAACGGCGGCGCGCTCCCGAAAGGCTACGAAGGGCGGATGCCCGAGTTCCGCCACATCGTCCTCCAGCACGTGACCCAGGTTCTCGTCAACAACGCCGACCCGGCCACCGAGATGCAGGCCGCTCAAGCCGAGCTCGAGAATATGCGTCGGTAAGGGACCCGGTCTCCCCCGGCGATCGCCGCCGGCGCTACTCACGATGCCTCATCCCTCCGGAGGGCGACGCCAGGCGTGGCTGCCCTACGCGCTGGTCGGTCCCCTCCTCGCGCTGATCGCCCTGTTCGTCCTTTACCCGATGGCGCACGGCGTCCGGGTCAGCCTCTACGACAGCCGGGATCTCGTGCCCCGGCCCGACGAGTTCGCCGGGCTCGCGAACTTCGCCTGGCTCTGGCGGTCCCCGGCCACCGTGAAGAGCGTGCGGGTGACGGTCCTCTACGTGGCGGTCACCACCGCCGCCGCCACCCTGATCGGCCTGGCGAGCGCGCTGGTGCTGAACGCCTCGTTCCGAGGCCGCGCCCTGTTCCGGGCGGCGGTCACCATCCCCTGGGGGACGCCGCTCGTCGCCAGCGCCCTCATCTGGTTCTGGATGTTCGATCCCCAGTACGGGGTCGTCAACTACGGGGTCCGGCTGCTCGGCCTCGGCACCCAGGGCATCGCCTGGTTGATCTCGCCGCAGTGGGCTCTGCCGGCGGTCATGACCGTGGACGTGTGGCGGACCTTTCCGTTCGGCACCCTCGTCCTGCTCACGGCCTTGCAGGGCATCGACCCGGATCTCTACGGCGCCTCCGCGGTCGACGGCGCCGGCCGCACCGCGGTCTTCCGCCACATCGTGCTGCCGTCGATCCGTCCCTCGCTCCTGATCCTCGGCCTGCTCTACACCATCTGGGGGATGAAGCGATTCGACACGATCTGGATCCTCACCCAGGGGGGCCCGGCCGACGCGACGAATGTCCTCTCGGTCTTCATCTACCGTGAAGCGTTCCGGAACTTCCGGGTCGGCCAGGCGTCCGCGCTGGCCCTGGTCGGCGCCGGTCTGGGGCTGCTGGCCGCCATCGCCTACTTCGCGCTGGAGAAGCGGGATGAGCATGGGTAGGGCCTGGCGGACCGTCCCCGGGCTGACCGGGACCTACCTGCTGGCCGGGCTGTTCGCGGTCGGCGCGGCCTTTCCGCTCTACTGGATGGTGGTGGCGGCGCTCCAGCCCGGCCGCGAGCTGTTCAGCTACCCGCCCCGCCTCCTCCCCCGGCTGGGGGAGCTGGGCGTCTTCGGCCGGCTCTTCGCCACCCAGCCCATGCTGGTGTGGCTGGCCAACACGGTGCTGGTCGCGACCGGAGTCGCCCTGATCTCGGTCGGGCTCGCCGTCCTCGCCGCCTACGCGCTCTCGCGATTCCGCTTCCCCGGTCGGACCGGCATCCAGTTCGTCCTGCTGCTGACCCAGATGCTGCCCAGCACGGTGCTGATCGTTCCCCTGTTCATCCTGTTCCGCCAGCTCCACATGCTCAACACCCGGACCGCGATCGTCCTGGCCCAGGCCGCCCTGGTCGCGCCGATCGCCGTGTGGATCATCAAGGCCTTCATGGACACGATTCCCGTCGAGATCGAGGAGGCGGCCCTCATCGACGGCTGCTCTCCCCTTGCCGTCCTGGGGCGGATCACGCTGCCGCTGGCCGCGCCGTCCATCGTCGCCGCCTTCGCCATGAGCTTCTTCGAGGCCTGGAACGTGTTCGTCTACGCCCTGACCTTCGCGCCCGACCGCGAGCTGTGGGTATCGGCCGTCGGGCTGGCGTCGTGGATCGGCGAGCTCACCACGCCCGTCGAGATCATGATGTCCGGGGCGGTGGTCTTCGCGCTCCCCTCGGTCGTCGTCTTCCTGGCTCTGCAGCAGCGCCTGGTGGGGGGGCTGTCGGCCGGCGCCCTCCACTAGATCACTTCGGGGGGGTCTCGGAAGACCCCCCCGAGGGCCCCCCCGTCGTGGCGGCGGCAAAAGCCGCCGCTCGGAGTACTCCTCCGCACACCACGCGCTCGGTGGTCGGCGCCGAGTTACTCCGAGACAGACTACTCCATCTCTCGGACGATCCGGCTTCAGCCTTCCTCGCGGGCGAACATGGAAGGCTGGTAGGGCAGGAACTGCCCTCGCTGCTCGTAGAGTCGATGGTACTTCTGCACCTTCGCCTCGTCGACCTCGACCCCGAGCCCCGGGCCGCGCGGAACGCCCCACGACGGCCCGCTGGCGATCGGCAGGGGGGCGGTCAGGACATCGTCCTCCATGATGGCGGCGGTCTGCTGGTTGCCGTCGACGAGGTTCGGGAGCGTCAGACAGACGTGGTGGGAGGCGGCGGCCATGACGCCGAGCTCCCCGTGGGTATGGCGACAGACTCGCAGGCCTTCCAGATGGGCGAGGTGGCTCAGGCGGTGGAACTCGGCCAGCGTCCCGACCCAGGTGCTGCTGAAGCAGAGGACGTCGGCGGCGCGGTGGCGGATCACCTCGTGCACATCGCCCACTCGCCACAGGCCCTCGTTGGCGGCCAGCGCGACCGGGGTGCGCGCCCGCAGCTCCGTCATGTTGCGCAGCGGGTCGGGCCAGACCGGCTGCTCGGCAAAGTCGATGTGGAAGCGATCGAACTCGGCCAGGTACCGGACGGCCTCGTTCGGTGACCAGGCGCCGTTGGCATCGATCCGGATCTTGCGGGCGGGACCGATGGCCGCCCGCAGGGCGGCGATCATCGGTAGCTCGGCCGCGAAGTCGATCCCCACCTTCACGTAGAAGACGGTGTACCCCTGCTCCACGCCCCGGCGCGCCTGGGCCGCCACGTCATCCGGGCTGCCCCAGGCCAGGTAGTAGAAGTAGTCCACGCTGCGCCGCACGACCCCGCCGAACAGGTTGTAGAGCGGCTGACCACACGCTCTGCCGCACAAGTCCCAGAGGGCCATGTCGATGCCGCAGAACGCGAAGTTGCCGGTCATCACCCGGTTATACCAGTGGGCGGTGCCGAAGAAGTCGGCGGCGATGGCCTCCCGATTCCAGGGATTCCGCCCCGTGAGATACGGGATGGCCGACCGGATCACCTCGTAGACGCTCTCGACGTTCGAGCCCGAGCAGCTCTCGCCCCATCCGACCAGCCCGTCGTCGGTCGTGATCTTGACGAGCACGTCGGTCACCCCGTCGCGCTGGACCCGGGTGCTCTGCTCCCGGTGGCGATAGGGCACGCTGACGATGATGGGCTCGACGCTCCGGATCTTCATGGAGTCCCTCCCCCGACGCGCTCAGGATATGGTGCCGCCTCGCCACCCGCAAGTCGCCGCGGCCTGGTCAGGGCGAGCCCCGTCCGGTACCATGGAGGCCGTGCCGACCAGCGGGACCGACGAGGTCACGCGGTGAGACAGGTCGCGATCGAGCCCACCTTCGAGTCGTGGCAGGCGGCCGCCCGGACCCTGCTGCGTGAGCGAGTGCCGCCGTCCGAGGTGGTGTGGCTCGACTCGGCGGCGAGCCCGGGGGGGACCGGGCCGGCGGGATCCGGCCCGCCGCCCGACCCGGACAGCTCCCAGCCCGTCGCCCGCGTGCCGAGGCAATTCATCGAGCTGGCCGGCCAGGTCGTGCGCCATCGGGACCCCGCGCGATGGCCTCTGCTCTACGAGATGCTCTGGCGGCTGGTCCACGAGAGCCGGGATCTGCTCGAACACCGGACGGACCCGCTGGTTCGCCGCCTCGTCGCCATGGCCGCCCAGGTTCGCCGCGAGGCCTACCACGAGGAGGTCGGCGAGATGCTGCGCCTCCAGGAGGGCGGCGGCGGCGCGGCAGCCTTCGTCCCGGCCGACGCCGGTCTCGGCGAGCTCCGCGAGGCCGCCACCCGCTGCACCGGCTGCGAGCTGTACCGGCACGCGACCCAGACCGTGTTCGGCCGAGGCCCCGCCGACGCGCGGATCGTCCTCGTCGGCGAGCAGCCGGGCGACCAGGAGGACCTCCAGGGAGCGCCCTTCGTCGGGCCCGCCGGCGAGGTGCTCGACCGCGCCCTGGCGGAAGTGGGGCTGGCGCGGGAGCGGCTCTACGTGACGAACGTGGTCAAGCACTTCAAGTTCGTCGAGCGGGGCAAGCGGCGTATCCACCAGACTCCCCGCCTCCCGGAAGTCGCCGCCTGCCGCCCGTGGCTCGACGCCGAGCTGGCCGTCGTCAAGCCGCGCGTCCTGGTCTGCCTGGGGGCGACCGCGGCCCGAGCGCTCTTCGGGCCGGACTTCCGCCTGTTGCGGGAGCGTGGCCGCTTCATCGAGACCCCGTGGGCGTCGAGGACCCTCGCCACGCTCCACCCGTCCGCGGTCCTGCGGGGCGAGAACGAGGCTGCCCAGGCGCGACTCTACCAGATGCTGGTGGCCGACCTCCGGATGGCGGCCGAGGCCTCGGCCGGCTGAGCGGATCCGCCCGCCGAGTGCCTCACGGGATCAGGAGAACCTTGCCCGTCGTCTTGCGTCCCTCCAGCTGCCGGTGCGCCTCGGGCGCGTCGGTCAGCGGGAAGGTGGCGCCGATCCGCAGCTTGAGCTCGCCCTTCTGAATCCAGCCCAGCACGTCGCCGGCACGCTTGAGCAACTCCTCGCGGGTGAGGATGTGATGGTTGAGGCTGGGCCGCGTGAGGAAGAGGGACCCCTTGACGTTCAGGACCTGTGGGTCGAAGAGCCCCACCGGCCCGCTCGACTGCCCGTATAGGACCATGTAGCCGCGCGGGGCCAGGCAGCTCAGGCTCTTGTCGAAGGTGTCCTTCCCGACCGAGTCGTACACGACCTGGAGTCCCTTGCCGCCCGTCAACCGCTTCACCTCGGCCTCGAAGTCGTGCTGCGAGTAGAGGATGACCTCGCCGGCGCCCGCCTCGCGGGCCAGCTTGGCCTTCGCCTCGGTCGAGACCGTTCCGATGACGCGGGCGCCGGCGCGCTTGGCCATCTGGCAGAGGAGCAGCCCCACCCCGCCGGCGGCGGCGTGAACGAGACACGAGTCCCCGGGCTTGAGCGGGTACGAGGAGTGGGCCAGGTAGTGCGCCGTCATGCCCTGGAGCATCGCCGCGGCGCCGGCCCGCGCGTCGAGATCCGCCGGGAGCGTGACCAGCCGGTCGGCCGGGACGACGTTGTGAGACGCGTAGGAGCCGGGCACCCCGGTCCACGCCACGCGCTCCCCCGGCTTGACCGTCGTGACGCCGGCTCC
>DASYQW010000303.1 GCA_036005065.1 Candidatus Methylomirabilota bacterium
GGCGGCCCGCACAACATCGGCTGGCCCCGACGAGGTCAACACCGCCCTGACGGCGCATAGCAGGACCCGCTCCCCGAGCAAAGGAGCACACATGGAGATCACGCCCGATATCCCGATCGCCAACCTCCGCGCCAACCTGAACGGCAACGTGATCGCCCCGGACGACCCCGGATACGACGACGCGCGCCGCGTCTTTTTCACCGGGTTCGACCGTCGGCCTGCCGCGATCGTCCGCGTCGCCGATGCATCCGACGTCTCCCGCATCGTTAACGTGGCACGGGAGACAGGCGCCGAGCTCGCGGTGCGCAGCGGCGGCCACAGCCGCGCCGGGTTCGGGACTTCCGAAGGCGGGATCGTCCTCGACCTCTCCGAGATGAACGCGGTGGAGATCGACGCCGAGGGCCGCACCGCCTGGGCGCAGACCGGCATGACCGCCGGCGACTACACCAAGGCCACCGGCGAGCACGGGCTCGCCACCGGGCTCGGGGATACGGCAAGCGTCGGCGTCGGGGGGATCACCCTAGGCGGCGGCATCGGCTTCCTGGTCCGCAAGCACGGGCTCACGATCGACGACGTCCTCGGCGCCGAAGTGGTCACCGCCGACGGCGAGCTGCTCAAGGTGGACGAGGACACCCATCCCGACCTCTTCTGGGCGCTTCGGGGCGGCGGCGGCAACTTCGGGGTCGCGACCAGGCTGCGGTTCCGGCTCCACGAGATCGACGAGGTCATCGGCGGGATGCTGATGCTCCCGGCGAGCGCCGAGGTGATCGTCGGGCTGGTCGCCGCCGCGGAGGCGGCCCCCGAGGAGCTCTCCGTCATCGCGAACGTCACGAAGGCTCCGCCACTGCCGTTCGTCCCCGCCGAGCAGCACGGCAAGCCCGTCGTGATGGCCCGGATGGTCTACGCGGGGGATGCCGAGGCTGGTGAGCGGGCGATCGCTCCCATCCGCGCGCTCGCGACGCCGCTCGCCGACATGGTCCGCCCGATCCGCTACCCGGAGATTTACGAGGGGCCGGAGGGCCCGCGGCCGGCGATCGACGGGGGGACGAACGTGCTCGTCGATGGCTTGGTCCCCGGGGCGGGGGAGACGATCCTTGACCACCTCGAGACCTCCACCGCCCAGATACCCGCCGCCCAGCTCCGCGTGCTCGGCGGCGCGATGGCACGCGTCCCCGACGACGCCACGGCATTCGGCTATCGGGGGGCGAAGCTGATGGTGAACGTCGCCGCGATGGATGAGAGCCCGGAGGAGGGCCCAGAGCATAAGGCCTGGGCGAGCAGCCTGGCGACGGCGCTCTCGGATGGCACCGCCGCGGCCTATGTCGGCTTCCTCGGCGACGAGGGGGAGCAGGGCGTTCGACGCGCCTACCCGCCCGCGACCCTCGACCGGCTCGACCAGGTGAAGCGTCAATATGACCCGGACGACCTTTTCCGGCTCAACGAGAACATCCGCCCGGCCGAGGAGTGACCGACGAGGATCCGGGCGAGGTTCGGCGCTCGCTCTCTGGCGACGTCCTCACCGAGGGGCGACCGACCCCGGCTGGCCCAGAGATAAGTGACTAGCCAGCAGCCATCTCCCCAGGAAAGGGGCAATACCCATGGAGAACGCCGTGAATGCATCCACCGCCGACAGCAGCGGTCAGATCGTGATCGCCGGCGCGGGCTACGCCGGGCTGCACGTCGCCTTGCGCCTGACGGCCAAGTTGCGCAGCCACCCCGCGGTCGAGCTGACCCTGGTCGACCGGCATGACTACCACCAGGCGATCACCGAGCTGCCCCGGGTCGCCGGTGGCACCCGCGCGGCCGACGCGGTGCGCATCCCGCTCCAGGACATGCTGGCCAAGCGGGTCCGCTTCGTCCAGACCGAGATCAATGGTTTTGACCTGGCCGGCCGGCGGCTGCTCACCGGAGCTGGGCCGATCGGCTGGAGCTGGCTGGTGCTGGCGCTCGGCAGCAGGCCCAATGACTTCGCCATCCCCGGTCTGGCCCGTCGCGCGCTGTCGCTGTATTCGGCCGACGACGCCGAGCAGGTGTGGGCGGCGGCCAACAAGGCGCTCACGGCTGCCGCGGCCGCCACCGATCCCGAGCGGCAGCGCCGCCTGGCGACAGTGGTGGTCGGCGGCGGCGGCGCCACCGGGGTCGAGCTGGCCGGCGAGCTGGCCGAGGTGCTGCCCGAGGTGGCCAGCGGCCACGGCCTGGCGCCCGACCGGCCCGCCGTGCAGCTTGTCGAGGCGGGCCCCACCATCCTGGCCGGCTCCTCACCGCAG
>DASYQW010000304.1 GCA_036005065.1 Candidatus Methylomirabilota bacterium
AACAACTCGAATCCGCCCGCGTTCGCGTCGTTCGCGGCGACGCCCCACCAGACGCCGAGCGTGCTGGCCTGGACCGTGGCGCGCGCCACCAGCATCACCATCTCGGGCGTCGGCGGAGTGGCCGCCCCGACCGGGACCGCCGACGTCGCGCCGAAGTGCACGACCAATTACGTGCTGACGGCGGATACCCTCCAGGGTTCCGTGACGGCGACGGTCCAGGGGCAAGGCTGCTAGCGATCCAACGTCGGGTGAGGGCCGAGGCCCAGGGCGCGACCGAGCGCTCGATCAGGTGATCCCCGTGTCCGATCGCACGACCCTGCCCGCGTTCTCCTTCCTCGACGACCTCTCCCAGCCGAGCGCGCTCGTGTGGGTGGTGGCGGAGCTGGCGCTGGCGCTCCGGCGGCTGGGGCGGGCGGTGTCCCTGCGGCCGGGGCCGCTGACCGACACGGTAGACGCGGAGGCGCGGCGGGAGCTGGCGGGGCTGATGGCGGCGCCGCCGGATCCGGACGGGATCCAGCTGAAGTGGGCGCACTACTGGCCGCAGCACCTGGAGCTCACGCTCTCGGGTCGGGTGAACCTGGAGCTGTTCGTGATCAACTACCGGTTCGGGCAGCCCGGGCGGCAGCCGTGGGACTACTGGCTCCAGAGCCTGCGGCAGACGCACACGCACAAGCTGGCGGTGACCGGGTTCTGCCGGGAGGTGCTGGCCCAGGTCGGGGTCCCGGCGGAGGACTGCGACGTGCTGCCGCTGGGGTACGCGCGGGAGGTGCACGAGGTCGGCCCACCGGCGGCGCCGGCGGCCGAGCGGTTCCGGTTCCTGACGGTGACGAACTCGCACGATCTTGCCCGGTACGGGACGGCGCGCCTGCTGGAGGCCTACTGGGAGGCCTTCGGCCCTCGGGACCCCGTCGTCCTCACGGTGCGGGACTACGGCGTCGGGGCCGCCGACCCCACCCTCCGGGACCTCATCCGGCGGGGCGGCGGCCGGGCCCGGGTCGAGTACCGGCCGGAGTTCACCTCCAAGCGCGCGCTGATCGAGCTCTACCGGACCTCCGACGCCTTCGTGTCGGCGCACCGGGGGGAGGGGTTCGGGATGAAGCTCCTGGACGCCCTGGCCTGCGGGCTGCCGGTGATCACGCCGCTGTTCGGGGGACCGACGGAGTACTGCACGCCGGCGACCTGCTATCCGGTGCGCTTCGCGCTTTCGCCGATGGGAGAGTGTCTGGACAGCCGGAGCCTGCGGATCACGAACGAGCCGCTGTGGGCGGAGCCGGACCGAGGGGACCTGGCGCGGCAGCTGCGGGCGGTGTACGAGGCCCCGGAGGCGGCGCGGGCGGTGGGAGCCGCCGGGCGGCGGGTGGTGCTGGAGCGCTACAGCTGGGAGGCGACGGCGCGGCGGCTCACGGAGATCGTGGAGGCGCTCGAGCGGCGGGCGGCGAGGGGAGAGGGGCTGCCGGAGGGGATGCCGGGCGGGGAGACGCCGCGCGCGACGTATCGGCTGAGCGTGCTGGTCCCGACCTACAACCGGAAGGAGACGCTGCTCAAGTGCCTGGAGGCGCTGGAGAAGCAGACGGTGGGACCGGGGACGTTCGAGGTGGTGGTGGTCGACGACGGGTCGACCGACGGGACCGAGGCGGCGCTGGCGGGGCAGACGTTCGGCTTTCCGCTGCGGTACCACCGGCAGCCGAACCAGGGGCCGGGAGCGGCCCGGAACGCGGCGATGGCGCTGGCGCAGGGGGAGGTGGTGCTGTTCATCGGGGACGACATCATCGCCGAGGAGCGGCTCCTGGAGCAGCACTTGCTGGCGCACACCCGCTACCCCGCGCCCGGCGCCGCGATTCTCGGACACATCGACTGGCCCCCGTGGCTTTCGCCGAATCCCGTGATGGAGCACGTGTGCGGCGAAGGGGGGCAGCAGTTCGCCTATCACTACCTCTCGGGGAAGACGCCCCCCGATTTCAAGTTCTTCTACACGAGCAACATCTCGCTCAAGCGGCGGTTTCTGTGGGAGGCCCTGCGGGCGGGCGTCCGGTTCGACCCGTGCTTCCGGTACGCGGCGTTCGAGGACGGCGAGTTCGCGTACCGGCTCGGGCCGCGGGGCCTGGCGATCCATTACTGGAAAGACGCCCTCGCCTACCATGACCACTGGATGGACCTGGAAAGCTTCGCCCGGCGCGAGTACCACGTGGGCCAGATGGCGGTGGTGTTCTACCGGAAGCACCCCGAGCTGGACGAGATCCTCGACGTGCGCTGGATCGCCGACTGGACGGACGCGGTCGAGACGCTCCGGGGAGAGCCGGCTGCGATCATGCGGGTGAAAGCCCTCGACGCGCACACCGACGGCCTCCTCCGCGCCCTCGAGGGGACGCTCGAGGCGATGGGAGAGCCGGCCTCGCCCGGCGTCCCGCGGGGCCCCGCGCGCGGAGGGCAGCCGGACCCGCTGCGCGCGGCGCGGCATCGGCTGCTGGCCCTCATCTTCGCCGTCGAGCGGACCCGGGGGCGGGTCGACGAGTGGTACCGTGACGTGGCCGATCGAGAGACGGTCGCGGCCGCCCAGGCGCTGCTCGGCGGGCTCCTGAAGCTCGAGTACGTGACGGCCCACTCCCGGGAGCTCGCCGAGCTCCAGAGGAAACTCTACCGCCGCTGGCTGGGCGAGGGCCGGCGCCCGCCGCTGGCACCCGGTGTCTCCCGGGCGCCGCGTCTCCGGGTGATCCTGGGGGCGCGGCTCTTCGGTCTCGCGCGGGAGGCGGACCGCGCGCTCCAGCGGACGCTGCGCGAGCCCAGGCACGTCGGCTGGCTCCTGCGCTATCGACGCCTGCGCCGGCTCGTGAAGCGGCTCACCTTCTGACGTATGATGAGATCCGCGGCGGCGCGGAGGTGAGCCAGACCCGATGAGCGCGAGCGGCCGAGGCCCCATCGACGTCTCGATCATCATCCCGGTCTTCAACAAGCTCGCCTTCACCCGCCAGTGTCTCGACCGGATCTGGCGGTACACCTCGGCCGCCCGGCCGTACGAGATCATCGTCGTCGACAACGGATCGACCGACGGGACCGCCGCCTACTTCGGCCAGCCCGCCGGCCTGGCGGGGCCCGTCCGCTATCAGCGAAATCCGACGAACCTCGGCTTCGCCAAGGCGAACAACATCGGGGCGCACCAGGCCACCGGAACCTATCTCCTGTTCCTCAACAACGACACCCTGCCCCAGCCCGGCTGGCTCGAGGAGATGGTGAAGCTCGCCGAGTCGGACGAGGCCATCGGGATCGTCGGGATCAAGCAGCTCTTCCCCTACACCAACTCGATCCAC
>DASYQW010000305.1 GCA_036005065.1 Candidatus Methylomirabilota bacterium
CCGGGCGCGTCTTCATCGGCGATGAGGACGTCACCGAGCTGCCGCCGTATGCGCGGGACGTGAGCATGGTGTTCCAGGGGTACGCGCTGTTCCCGCACCTCACGGTGTTCGAGAACGTCGCCTACGGGCTCAGGATCCTCAGACGGCCCGAGGGCGACGTGCGCCGCGCGGTGGCGGAGGCGCTCCAGCTCACGGGGCTCGAAGGGCTGGAGCACCGCGCCCCGGCCGGGCTCTCGGGGGGCCAGCAGCAGCGGGTGGCCGTGGCCCGGGCCCTCGCGCTCCGGCCCAAGGTGCTGCTCTTCGACGAGCCCCTGTCGAACCTGGACGCCAAGCTCCGCAAGCGCATGCGCGGGGAGATCCGGGCGCTTCAGCAGCGGCTCGGCATCACCGCGCTCTACGTGACTCACGATCAGGCCGAGGCCCTGGCGATCTCCGACCGGGTCGCCGTGATGGACCGGGGGCGCATCCAGCAGCTCGGGCCGGCCGCCGACATCTACAGCCGGCCGGCGACGCGCTTCGTCGCCGACTTCGTCGGCGAGGCGAATTTCCTGCCGGCGCGGATCGTGGGGCTCGACGGGGCACGGGTGCGTGTCGAGGCCGGGCCGCTCCGGGTGACCCTGGACGCCGGTCCTGGCGCGCCCGGTCCGGCGATCCTGGTCGTCCGGCCGGAGACGATCCGGATCACCGCGGCCGGGGCCGACGCGCCGCCGGCCGCGGCGCTGGCCGGCCGGATCGAGCGCACGGCCTACCTCGGCGGCACGGCGGAGTACCTCGTGGCGACCGCCGTCGGCCCGGTCGCCGTGACCGACGCGCTGATGGCGGACGGCCTCCTGGCGGCGGGGGCGGCGGTCTGGCTGACGGTCCTCCCCCGGGGGCTGGCCCTCTTGCCGCCGGACGAAGCCGTCCGCGCCTGATATGATGCGGCGATCATGAGGGGGCTCCGGCCCGAGACGGTGGTCGCCGTTCGGGCGGCGCAGGCCGCCGGACGGATCCTGATGGCCCACTTGGGGCGTGTCCGCCGCGTCCGCCACAAGGGGCCGGCGGACCTCGTCACGCCCGTCGACCTCGCCGCCGAACGCTGTATCATCGGGCTGCTGTCGGCCCGGTTCCCGGCCCTCGGATTCCTGGGGGAAGAAGGCGGGCGCCGGGGCCCGGCCGGCGACGACCACTGGATCGTGGACCCACTCGACGGCACCACGGCCTTCGTCCACGGGCTGCCGACCTTCGCCGTCTGCATCGCGCTGGCGCGCGGGGGTCGCCTCGAGACGGGGGTGACCTTGCTGCCGCGCCTCGGCGAGCTCTTCGTCGCCGAGCGGGGGCGCGGGGCGTTTCTGAACGGCCGGCGGATCCGCGTTTCGCGCCGGGCCCGGCTGGGGGACGCCCTGCTGATCCTGTGGCACGATCACTCGGTGTGGGCGAACCGGCCGCTCCGGGAGCGGCTGGCCTCGGTGGCCCGCCGGGCGCGGGCCGTCCGGAGCGAGGGGGCGGGGTATGCCCTGGCCTGCGTGGCGGCGGGCCGGGCCGATGCGTACTGGGAGCAGAGCGCGGAGCCCTGGGACATGGCGGCGGGAGCGCTGCTGGTCGCCGAGGCCGGGGGGCGCGTGACCGACGACCGTGGTCGCCCGCTTCGCCTCGCGCAGAAGACGATCCTGGCCACCAACGGCCGGCTCCACGAGCGGCTGCTGCGCCGGCTCGACCCGAAAGGACGCGAGCGATAGCCGGCGCGACGCGACACGTCGGCGATTCACAACCTCGGAGACGGAGGAGGGACACGATGAGCAGGCGGATCTCGGGTGCGATCGGGCTCTCGGTCACGCTGGCCCTGGGGCTGACCCTCGCTGCCGGCCCGGCACCGGCGGCGGAGCCGACCGAGCTCGTCCTGGCCGACAGCCAGTCGGGGGCGAACTTCCAGGCGTACTGGCAGAAGTACGTGATTCCGTCGATCCGGCAGGCTCTGGGCGTGAACGTCCGGTACCTCGTCACGAGCGACGCCGAGCAGGTCCAGAAGGCCAAGGCCTGGAGGCCGGGCCAGGGTGACGTCCACATCCTGTTCCCCAAGTCGATCGCGACGTGGGTCACCTCGGGCGTTCCCCTCGAGACGCTCACCCCGGCCCGCGTCGCCAACCTGGCCCGGATCGACCCGCGCTTCCTCAAGTCCGACGAGGGGGTGGATCTCCAGGGGAAGGGCGCGCTCTACTGGCGGACGTCCTACGCCCTCATCTACAACAGCCAGTTCATCAAGGCCCCGCCAAGGTCCTGGAAGGAGTTCTACGACCGCCGGGCGGAGTTCAAGGGCCACATCGGGATGGTGCGACCCGACGCCAAGTCGAGCTCGGGCTGGCGTCAGCGTTACGTCTTCCTGCACGCCTTCCTGAAGGAGAAGATGGCCACGCCGATGGCCGAGCTGGAGAAGGATCCGGCCTGGGCCGACGCCTGGGCCAAGCTCAAGGACTTCACCCGGTACGCCAAGCTCCCGCTGCCGGCCGAGCCGCCGAACCTCTTCGAGGACTTCAACGGGGGTGAGACCTGGATCTCGCTCTACGCCCAGGACTACGCGCTCTGGTCCGCGCGCCAGGGGACGATGCCGCCGACCATCAAGGCGGTGTACCCGGAGGAGGGCGCCGACGAGATCGGGACGGCGTACCTGGCCGTGCCGGCCAACATTCCCGCCGAGCACAAGGCGGTGGCCCTCCGGGTCATCAACTATCTCCTGTCCGACGATCAGCAGATCCGCCTGCTGAGCACCATGTGGCAGTACCCCGGGACGGAGATCAGCGAGCAGGCGCCGCCCATCGTGTGGGAGATCGTCCCCAAGCTCGACGTGCTGATGCGGACCGCGATCCCCCGCGAGCGGATCCGGAAGGACATCATCGACTACCTCAAGAAGAACGCCAAGGAGCTGGTTCCCTAGGGTGACGGCGGGACTCCATGACGCCCCGCTGGCGCGCGCACGCGCTCACGCTGCTCCTGCTGCTCCCGGCCCTGGCCGGGTTCTTCGGGCTGTTCTTCTACCCCATGCTGCTCACCGTGTTGCTGAGCTTCCGCCCCGAGGGCGCCGAGACCGGGTGGACCCTCCAGAACTACGCTCAGTTCCTGAGCGACCCGAATGGGCACGAGGTCCTCGTCCTCACGTTCCTCCTGGCCCTGGGCGCCACCGCGGCGTCGGTGGTCCTGAGCGTGCCCCTGGCCCTGATCCTCCGCCAGAAGGTGCGGGGCCACGCCTTCTTCCGCCTGATCGTGCTGGTGCCGCTGGTGGTCCCGGGCCTCATCGGCGCCCTGGGCCTCCTGATCTTCTGGGGCCCCCGCGGGTGGGTCAATCTCTTCTTGACGCAGTGGGTGCCGTTCGTCGAGCGGCCGCTCGCCGTGAACTACACCGTCCCCGGCCTGATCCTCTTCTACCTCTGGCTCTACTTCCCGTACACGTGCGTGACCACGCTCTCTGCGTTGGAGAGCCTGGACCGGAGCATCGAGGAGGCGGGGGAGGTGGTCGGGGCTACCCGCTGGCAGGTCCTCCGCCACATCGTCCTGCCGCTCGTCAAGCCCGGGATCCTGGCCGGCTCCGTGCTGACGTTCATGGCGGCCTTCGGGGCCTTCAGCGTCCCGTTGATCGCCGGCGGCAACCACCGTCCGCTGGCGGTCGAGATCTACAAGCAGATCTCGGTGCCCATCCCGGCCCGCTGGTCGGCCGCCAGCGCCATCGCCGTCGTCATGGGCGCCGCTCAGGTCGCGTTCCTGACCCTCTACATGCGCGCCGTGCGCCGGCCGGGCGGCGTCCCGGGGCGGCCGTGACGCTCGCCCGCGCCTATGCCCGCGGGATGTGGGAGGAGCGCCACGTCCTCGGCTACACGCTCCTCCTGAGCCTTACCCTGTTCATCGTGGCCCCGTTCCTGATGATCGCGCTGCGCTCGGTGGGCAAGGGGTGGTTCGGCAAGCTCTGGCTTCCGCCGAGCCTGACCCTCGAGTGGTACCGATGGGCGATCGAGGTCGGCAACATCCCGGAAGTCATGAAGAACACCGTGATCATCGGGGTGATCGCGGTCGCCATCAGCACCACCATCGGCGTCTTCGCCGGCTGGGCGTTCGGCCGGCGCCAGCTGCCGGGTCGGGAGCTCTGCCTGGCGCTCCTCCTGCTGCCCCAGATGATCCCCTCGATCACCTATGCGCTCGGGGTGGCCCAAACCTTCTACGCGCTCGAGCTGGTGGACACCCACCTCGGGGTGGCGCTCGCTCACGTCTCGGTGTGCGCGCCCTATGCGATCCTGGTCCTGTCGGCGACCTTCGAGCGACTCGACGAGCGGATTCTGGAGGCGGCCAGCGTCTGCGGGGCGAACGCCGCGACGAGCTTCGTCCACGTGATCCTGCCGCTCATCATGCCGGGGATCCTGGCCTCGATGATTTTCACCTTCACCCACTCGTACAACGAGTTCACGCTCACCCTCCTCACCTACGGACCCCACACGGTGACGCTGCCCGTGCGGACCTATCTGGCCGTCGGTGACGGCTACTGGGAGATCACGAGCGCCATGGCGGTGATCATGGTCGTCCCCTCGCTCGTGATCCTCGCGCTCATCCAGCGCCGGGCCCAGCCCGAGAAGCTCATCGGCGGCTTCAAGGGCGTGTGAGGACCGGCGGCGGCCGCCGACGCTATAATCGTCCGGGAGCCTCAGGCATGGACGCCGAGCGCCTCGAAGAGATTGCCCGCCGGTACGGTATCCGGCTGTTGCTGATGTTCGGCTCAGCCGTGTCGGGTCCCCTGCATGCCCGGAGCGACGTCGACTTGGCGGTGTGGCTCGATCGCTCGCCCCTCTCGCTCCGGGGTCACGCGGACCTGCTCGGCGAGCTCCAGAAGCTTTACCCGGATCGGGAAGTCGACCTGGCCGTGATCAACCGCGCCGACCCGCTCTTCCTGAAAAAGATCACCGAGCGGTGCCGGCTCCTCCACGGCTCGGCCCTCGACCTCGCCGAGCTCAAGATCTACGCTTTCAAGCGCTATCAGGATCACCGGCGGTACCTCGCACTCGAGCGAGCCTACGTCGCCCGCGCCCTGCGTGGGCTGGCGGCCCCGTGATCGACGCCGAGCTGGTGACGCGGAAAATGGTCCTCATCACGCGCGACCTGACCGCGCTCGATCCAATCGCGCGGAAGGACATCACGGACTATCTCGCGAGCGGCGTTGACGAGGTGGTCGCCGAACGCTATCTCGAGCGCATCATCGGCCGGATGATCGACATCAACTATCACCTCATCACGGAAACGGGGCACGCGCCTCCGACCGACTACTTCCAGTCGTTCACGCAGCTGGCGGAGCTGAGGGTCCTGGACCGCGCGTTCGCGGCCCGGATCGCCGCCTGCGCCGGACTCCGTAACCGACTCGTCCACGAGTACAACGAGCTCGACCCCCGGAAGGTGCACGAGGCGCTCCAGACCGCGGTAGGGGACATTCCCGTGTACTTGCAGCGCGTCAACGAATACCTCAGCCGTGCCGGTTCCTGACGAAGGCGGCGAAGCCGGCGGACGGACCGGGGAACCGGGAATGGGGTCGTGACCGCTCGGAAACCCGTCCGCGGGGTCGGACGCCGGCTCGCGAGGCAGCCGGGGTTCGGGGCGTAGCCCCGATGGATCGGTCCGACACGATGATCGAGTTCCGGGAGGTGACGAAACGGTACGGGAGCCTCGTCGCCAACGACCGCCTCTCCCTGGCGGTCCGCCGGGGCGAGCTGATGACGCTCCTCGGCCCATCGGGGTGTGGCAAGACCACCGCGCTCCGCACGCTCACCGGCCACGTGCGGCCCGACGAGGGGCGCGTCTTCATCGACGGCCGGGACGTGACGAGCGTGCCCACTCACCAGCGGGAGCTCGGCATGGTCTTCCAGAACTTCGCCCTCTTCCCGCACATGACGGTTCGAGACAACGTCGGGTTCCCGCTCATGATCCGGAGTCTCGCCAGGGCGGAGCGAGGCGAGCGGGTGACCGAGGCACTCCGGCTGGTGCGCCTCGAGGGATACGAGGGACACTACCCGCGCCAGCTCTCGGGCGGGCAGCAGCAGCGGGTCGGGCTGGCCCGCGCCCTCGTCTACCGACCGAAGGTGCTCCTGCTCGACGAGCCCCTGTCGAACCTCGACGCCAAGCTCCGGGAGGAGATGCGCTTCGAGATCAAGGAGGTGGTCACGCGCCTCGGCATCACCGCGGTGTACGTGACCCACGACCAGGAGGAGGCCCTCGCCCTCTCCGACCGGGTCGCCATCATGAACCGGGGCCGCCTCGAGCAGGTGGGGACGCCGGAGGAGATCTACGCGGCGCCCCACTCCCGCTTCGTCGCCGAGTTCGTCGGTCTCTCGAACTTCCTCGAGGGCCGTGTGGAGGCCACGGATGGCGACTGTATGGTGGTCAACGTCGGCGGCCTGCCAGTCACGATCCCCGTGCCACCGCCAGCCACGCCGGGCCAGGCGGTGTTGCTCTTCGTGCGCCCCAACGAGATCGAGCTCTTGCCGCCCGGCACGCCGATCGCCGGCCCCGTCGTCGAGGCGCGCGTGGACAAGGCCACCTACCTGGGGGACAAGATGGACTACCGCCTGACGCTCCCGGGCGGGCTCGTGCTGCGGGTTCAAAGCGACGCCCAGCGCCGCTTCGCGCCGGGCGCGGCGGTGCGCGTGCGCCTGCCGCGGGCCCGCGGCTGGGCCGTCGCCGACCCCGCGCGCTGAGGAGACCGGCATGACAGGAGAGGACCAGACCCGGCTCGGGCATCTCACCAAGGACGAGTTCGCGGCCGCGCTGGCCGAGGGGCGGTGGCTGCTCCTCCCGTTCGGCGCCGTGGAGGCGCACGGCCCGCACCTGCCGCTCTCGACCGACCTGATCCAGGCCGAGCACGTCTGCGCCGCGGTCGCGGCCCGCGTGCGGGGCCTGTGGGCGCCGGGCCTGCCCTACGGGATCTGCCGGACGATGCGGAACTTCTCCGGCACCGTCTCGCTCACCCCGGCGACCTTCCAGGCCGTCGTCCGCGAGGTCGTCGGCGAGTACGTCCGCCATGGCGCGCGGAAGCTCGCGCTCTACTCCGGACACGCCGAGCCCGCCCAGCTGGAGGCTCTCCGCGAGGCCGTCCTCCCGCTGGTGGAGGCCGATCCGGAGCTGGTCGTGCTGGTCATCGGGGCCTACGCCTTCATCGAGCCGATCCGTCAGGCGGCCGGGCTCACGGGACGGGACGGGCACGCCGCGTCCCTCGAGACCTCGGCCATGCTCGCCGCGGCCGAGGCGACGGTGCGCCTCGATCGCATCCCCGCGCTCCACGCGCGGCCGCCCCTCTCCCGGTTTCGCGTGCTGGCGAAGCCGGAGGCCGAATTCCCCACCGGCGTCCGCGGCGACACGTCCAAGGTGTCTCGCGACCTGGGCGAGCGCGCGCTGCACCACGTCGCCACCGAGTTCGCGGAGCTGCTGGGCCGCGTGGACGGCGGGCAGCCCGGGTGACGGCGACGACGACGAGAGGGGCGCCGCCCTGGCGGGCGGTCGTCCACGCGGCCCTCCGGGCGGCGACGCGCGCGGTGGGCCGGCTACGTCCGGCGACCGGCCAGCGGGTCGTGGCCGGACGAGCCGAGGGTTACCGTCCGTGGGATCCGGACGTGATCGCCGTGGATACGGCGACGGAGCGGGCGGCCATCGCGGCCCTCCGGCGGGCCGGCGTCCACGGCACCCTGCTCTCCGAAGAGGCCGGCGAGACCGCGCTGGGCCGACCGGGACCGGGCGAGCCCGTCTACGTCGTCATGGACCCGTTCGACGGAAGCCTCCTGTACCGCCGCGGCATCCGTGCCCACTGGTTCACCGCGCTGGGCATCTACGGGCGCGACGGGACACCCCGGGCGGCCGGCCTGGTCGATCACGTGACCGGCGAGGTCGCCCTGGCAGATCGGGCGGCCGGCCTCCGGATTCCCCGCTTTGGCGCGCATCCGGTGCCGCTCCGGCCGGCCCGGACGACGACGCTGGACGGGGCGTTCCTCGAGGCGTATCTCATGAAGCCGGCCTTTCTCTACCCGACGGTCGAGGCGCTCCGGCCGCTCTTCGAGCGCGCCGCGTGCGTGCTGGGAAACGGCGGCCCGGGGGGGTTCGCCGACGTGGCGGGGGGCCGGATCGACGTGTACCTGGCGTGGCGGGAGGCGCTGACCGAGGTCTTTTCCGCCGTCTACCTCGCCGAGCGCGCGGGCTGCGTCGTGAGCGGCTGGGACGGCGCGCCGGTGCGCTTCCGGCCCGACATCCACGCGCTGCACAGCCTCGTGTGCAGCGCCAACCGGCGCCTGCACGCCGAGGTGCTCGGCGCCCTGCGGGGCATCACGCCCCCGAAAGGACTCCCGGGATGAAGCTCGGCTGCATCTGCGGCTCGTTCAATCGCTCTTTCGATGCCGGGATCATGGACCAGTTCCGGTTCCTCGAGCGGTGCGCCGGGGAGCTCAGGGTCGAGGGCGCCGAGCTCCAGGACATTCACTTTCCCCAGACCCGGCCGGCGTACCTGGGCCGACTGCGCCGGGCGGCCGCGGACGCCGGCCTGGCGCTCATCGGCCTCGGCGTCCACAACGACTTCGGTCGGGCCGATACGACCTGGCGGCAGAGCGAGATGGTGAAGGTCAAGCAGTGGATCGAGGTCGCCGAGACGCTGGGCGTTCCCCAGGTCCGGGTCTTCGCGGGCCATCCGGAAGGTCCGGCCGCCGAGCGCTGGCCCGCCATGATCGCCGCGCTCCGCGAGGTGGCGGACTTCGCCGCCGCGGCCGGCGTGCGTCTCGGGCTCGAGAACCACAACCACGGCGCCTTCACCCGCACGGCCGCCGAGGAGGTGCGCATCCTCGAGGAGGTCAACCACCCGGCCCTTCGCCACCTCCTCGACACCGGCAACTACGTCGACGGCTGGCCGTCGGTCGAGCGCACGGCGCCGCTGGCCGTCCACGTCCACGCCAAGTTCTGGCAGGTGGACCCGACGGGCGCCGAGCCCACGATCGACTACCCGCGGCTCCTCGCCCTCCTGCGCCGGCATGGGTACGCGGGCTGGATCACCTTCGAGTACGAGGCGGCGGAACCCGAGGAGACGGGAATCCCTCGCGCGCTGGCCTATCTCCGGCGACTCCTGGCCGCCTAGCGCGCGGCCGCCCATGGCGCGGATCCGGCTCGGCGTCGTCGGCTGTGGACTGATCGCCCAGGTGATGCACCTTCCGCATCTCCGCGAGCTCGATGACCTCTACGAGGTGGTGGCCCTCTGCGACCTCTCGCCCGGGACCCTGGCCTTCGTCGCCGACCGGTACGGCGTGAGCCGCCGGCACACGGACTGGCGGGCTCTCCTCGAGGAGCCGCTCGACGCGGTGCTCATCCTCACCGCCGGGTCGCACGCCCCGATCGCGCTGGCCGCCCTGCGGGCCGGCAAGCACGTCCTGACCGAGAAGCCGCTCTGTTACACGCTCCGGGAGGCCGACGAGCTGGTGGAGGGGGTCCGGCGGGCCGGCACCACCTTCATGGTCGCCTACATGAAGCGCTATGACCCGGGATACCGCCACGCGCTGACGCTCCTGCCCCGGCTTCGCGGCGACCTCCGCTACGTGCAGATCACGGTGTTCCACCCGTCCGAGCGGGCCCAGACCGCCCAGCACGACGTGCGCCGCGTCCGGGACGTGCATGACGACGTCGTGAAGCGCCTGCGAGCCGAGGAGGACGCGCTCCTCCGGGAGGCGATGGGGGAGTTCACCCCGGGCGAGCGCTGGGCCTTCGCCGAGGCGCTGCTCTCCACGCTCGTGCACGACGTGAACGCGCTCCGGGGGCTGGTCGGCGAGCCGGCCGAGGTGGTGACGACGGAGTTCTGGGCCGAGAGCGAGTCGATGGTGAGCCTGCTCCGCTACGCTCAGGGATTCCGGGTCCTGCTGAGCCTGCAGTACCTCTGGGATCTCGCCGACTACCGGGAGGAGATCGGGCTCTACGCCCCCGGCGCGCGCCTTCGCCTCCGCTTCCCGTCGCCCTTCTTCCGGAACGCGCCGACGCCCGTCGTGGTGTCCTCTATGGAGGGCGAGACGGCCCGGGAGACACGGATCGTCGCCTCCCACCGTGAGGCCTTCAAGGAGGAGCTGGTCCACTTCGCCGAGTGCGTCCAGCACGGTCGGCGGCCGCTGACCTCCGTCGAAGACGCCCGGGCGGACATCGCCTGGCTCCACCGGATCTGGCAGGCGCGCACCCGCGCGAGTTGACAGGCTCCGCCACCTCCCGCAGAGTGTGCGTGTGGCTTCGAATCGGTCGGGCGCGCCACCGGATTTCGTCGCCGTCGGACACCTCACGGTAGACGAGACCCCGGCCGGCCTCCGCCCGGGCGGCTCCGTGCTGTATGCGGGACTGCTGGCGCATCGCCAGGGGCAGCGGGTCGGGCTCCTGACGAGCCATGGCCCGGACTTCCCGCTCGAGGTGCTGCCCCCCGAGATCGAGGTGGTGGCGATCCCGGCGCCCGCCACGACCCGGTTCGCGCTCCATTACACGCCCGAAGGCCGGAGACTGACACTGCGCGCGCGGGCGGCCGCCGTCGCCCCCATCCACCTGCCCGGGCACTTCGCCGAGGCCGGCCTCGCGTACCTGGCGCCGGTCGCCGACGAGGTCGCGCCCGACCTCGCCGGGGCGTTCCCGAACGCGGCGGTGGGCGTCGGCGCCCAGGGCTGGTGTCGCGAGTGGGACCGAGCCGGGACGGTGACGATGCGGTCGTGGCCCGATCCCCGCCGGGTCCTGACCCGCGCCCAGTGCCTCTTCCTCTCGTCGGACGACGTGGCCGGGTGGGAGACCGAGGCGCTCGCGCTCTACCAGCACGTCCCGCTCGGGGCCCTGACGCTCGCCGCGCGCGGGGCCATCCTCTTCGTCAACGGAGAGCGCCACCCGGTCGCCCCGGCGCCGGCCGTGGAAGTCGAGCCGACCGGCGCCGGCGACGTCTTCGCGGCGGCCTTCCTGATCCGCTACAACGCGACCGGCGACCCCTTCGAGGCGGCCGCCTTCGCCGCCGTTGCGGGCGCCCTCACCGTGGAGGGGGACGGCATCGCCGGGGTCCCGACCCCGGACGCGCTGGCGACCCGCTGGCGCGAGTTCCAGCTCCGCTGACAGGCACCTCGCGGTCACGGCCGCTGGAGTCGGCGCTCCGCCCGATCGGCCAGGATCGAGAGCGGGAAGCAGAGGCAGAAGTAGATCGCCGCCGCCGTGAGGTAGAGCTCGAACGGGTGCAGGGTGCGCTCGATCGACTCCTGCGCGGCCCGGGTCAGCTCGAACACGCCGATGATCGCCGCCAGCGAGGTGTCCTTGATCAGGATCGTGCAGAGCCCCACGAAGGGCGGCAGCATGCGCCGGAGGGCCTGGGGGAGCAGCACGTAGCCCATCGTCTGCAGCGCGGTGAGGCCGGTCGAGCGCGCGGCCTCGGTCTGGCCGCGCGGGATCGACTGGATGGCGCCGCGGACCACCTCGGAGGTGTTCGCCATCATCCAGAGGCTCAGGGCCAGCACGGCGGCCGGCCAGGTCGGGATGCGCAGCCCGACGGCGGGCAGCCCGAAGAAGATGAAGAAGAGGAGCAGCAGCAGGGGCGTGGCCCGCACCACCTCGACGATCACCGTCGCCGCGCCCCGGACCGGCGCTGCCGGCACGAGGCGGAGGAGACCCACCACCAGGCCGGCCGCCGTGCCGAGGACCACGACCCCGGCCGACAGCAGGGCCGTGGCCCCCGTGCCGCGGAGGAGGTAGGCGAGGTTTTCCTCGACGACCGCCCAGCTCATCGGCCCCAAGCGGTCACGCGGCGACGCGGAGGCGGCGCTCGACCCGCGCCAGCGTGCGAGAGAGCGCCAGCACCAGGACCACGTAGAGGACGGCGGCCGCCCCGTAGATCTCGAACGAGCGGAAGTTGTTGAACGAGATGTCGTTGGCCACGAACATCAGCTCGACCATCCCGATGGTGGAGACCAGCGAGGAGTTCTTGACCAGCGAGACCAGGTTGTTGCCGAGGGCGGGCAGGCAGATCCGCACGGCCTGCGGGACGACGACGAAGCGCGCCGTCTGGAGCCCGGACAGCCCCGTCGAGCGGGCGGCCTCGTGCTGGCCGCGGGGCACCGCCTCCAGCCCCGCCCGGAAGATCTCGGCGTTGTAGGCGGCGGCGTAGAGCGTCAGCGCCGAGAGACCGGACAGGAACGGCGAGAGCCGGACGCCCACCTGCGGGAGGCCGAAGTAGACGATGAAGATCTGGATCAGGAGCGGCGTGTTGCGGAAGACCTCGACGTAGGCGCGCACGAGCCCGCGACCGGGCCGGCCGCCCGCCTGGGAAAGGAGCGCCACCAGGAATCCGAGGGCGATGGCCAGGAGCATCGCCCAGGCCGAGATCACGACGGTGAGCCCGGCGCCCTGGAGGAGGTAGGGGAGGCCCCGCCAGATGGCGCCCGGGTCGAACGAGTACAGGCCCGGCCTCTTACGCGGGCAGGTCGGCGATCAAGACGGGGTACGCGCGCGGGCGTCCTGCAGCATCTCGATGAGCACCACCCGGCTCTCCTGGGCACTCCTGACCTCGCGCGGAAAGGGAATGCGCGCGCTGCGGATCCGCTCGCCGCGCTTGATCCTCAGCTTGAAGCCGAGCCGATCGACCGACACCATGGCGGCCTCGTCAGCCTCGGCGCCCGCCAGGACGCGGGCGA
>DASYQW010000306.1 GCA_036005065.1 Candidatus Methylomirabilota bacterium
CGCCGCCACGCCGCCGACAAGGATGAACTCCACCCCGCCCTCGGCGAGGGCCCGCAGCAGAGCTTTGAAGTCAGTCATCCCGCGGCTCGTCTACCGGCCCGGCGCAGCTCCTCCGCGAACCTCTGGAGCTCGATCAGGGCCTCGAGACGCTCCTCGACGGAGCGTTTGAGATTCTCACGAATAAGGGTCCGATCAACATCCCGCTTATACGCCTCGATGACCGGATCAGACGTCGGCCGCGGATCCCTCATCGCGCCCAGGATAGCCGAACCTGAGGCCCGTCGCTAGCGCGCGTATCGCGCCATCTAAAATGTTACCGAGCAAGAGACGACGCGCCATTGGGAATGTAACCCTCGACGGCCCGGGGGCCGGAGGAGGGTTACATGATGAGCCGCCGCGCGAAGTGGGAGTACCTGCACGCCATCCATGGGCGGTATGGGCAGGCCGCTCGAGAGGCGAAGAGGCGGATCCTCGATGAGTTCTGTGCGACGACGGGCTACCACCGCAAGTCGGCGGTGCGGCTCCTCAACGGTCCGCCTCCCGGCGGGGCGCCTCCGCGACGCCGGCGCCGGCCGGCCCGGTACAGCCCGGCGGTGATCCAGGCGCTGACGGCGATCTGGGAGGCCGCCGGCTACCCTTGGTCGGTTCGGCTGAAAGCCCTGCTGCCGCTGTGGCTGCCCTGGGCCCGGCGGCGACTGCGGCTGTCCGCCTCGGTGTGTCAGCGGCTGCGGGCGATCAGCGCCCGGCAGATCGATCGCCGGCTGGCGCCGCGCAAACGGCACCTCACGCGACGCCGCTATGGCCGCACCAAGCCCGGGACGCTCCTCAAGCACCACATCGCGCTGCGGACCGATCACTGGGACGTCACGGTCCCGGGCTTTACCGAGCTGGACTTAGTGGCGCATGCGGGCCATCGGGCCGACGGCGAGTTCGCCCATTCGCTCAACGTCGCCGATATCCACACCACGTGGGTCGAGACCTGCGCGGTGCTCGGGCGCAGCGAAGCCCGCGTCCAGACAGCCTTGGAGGCGATCCGCCAGGCGCTGCCCTTCCGGCTGCGGGGCATCGACTCCGACAACGGCTCGGAATTCATCAACGACCATCTCTATCGCTACTGCCAGGCCCAGGCGATCCAGTTCACGCGGGGCCGGCCCTACAAGAAGGACGACAACGCCCACATCGAGCAGAAGAACTGGACCCATGTCCGCAAGCTCGTCGGCTATCTCCGCTATGACACGCCGGCGGCGGTGGCCGCGCTGAATGCGCTCTACCGCCACGAACTTCGGCTCTTCCAGAACCTGTTCTTGCCCTCGGTCAAGCTCCAGCGCAAGGAGCGCGTGGGGGCGCGCCTGCGGCGGCACTACGACGCGCCCCGCACGCCGCTCGAGCGGGTGCAGGCCTGTGCCGAGGCCGACCCCACGGCCGTGGCCCAACTCGTCGCCCTGCGCGATCAGCTGGATCCCTTCGCCCTGGCCCAGGCGATCGACCGGAAGATCGAGCGCCTCGTGGGGCTCGCCACCCCCGCCAGGCCGGTGGTGACCACCGCCTCCCCCCCGCCGTCCGCGACGCCGGTGAGGCGCCGGCCCGGTCGGCCCCCGAACGTCAGGGATTTTACCTTCGGCAACCGCTTACGCCGGCCGACCAGGCCAGTGTCGCGGGTAACATCTTAGATGGCGCGACGATTCTCCCTCTCGGTAACATTTTTAAATGGCTTGATAGGGGGTGGTGCGTCGGTCGATGCCGCCCCTCGTTCAGGCCCCGCGTAGGCCCTCGCAGGGGGGCCCTCCGACCCCTGGCGCCCTGCCTCAGGATCGGGTATCGTCGGCGTGATCCGGGGGCGGACCCTCATGCGGACCCTCGGGGGAGGCACTCGGGACGCGAGGCGCGGTCACCGCGTCCGGACACGACAGGGGACCGCGCGTTTCCGGATCACACATGGAGACAAGGCGGCGCACAGTGGAACAAGGCGACAAGACGACGATGGTGAAGGCAGCGTGGG
>DASYQW010000307.1 GCA_036005065.1 Candidatus Methylomirabilota bacterium
GTCCGGACGGGGACCCAGCGCCTCCACATCGTCGCCGAGGTCCGGCACGACGGCGGGTCGTCCGAGGAGCTGTCTCACCTGGCCGGGAGGATCGCCGCCGAGCTCCACCGCCAGCGTGGGATCCGGCCCGCTCGCGTCCTCCTGGTGCAGGCCCACACGATCCCCAAGACCTCGAGCGGCAAGATCCAGCACGCCGCGCTCGCCGCCCAGGTCGCAGCGGGCGCCCTGGCCGACCGGGTGCTGCACGCGACCGGCTCGACCGCCAGTTGACGGGCCGTGGGCGACCGATAGAGGCGGCGGGCGGATTCCTCGACGCGACGGGAGCGTGGGAGGCAGCGCATGAGCATGACCGCGTGGGTCATCCTGCTGGCGGTCATCGTCGGCATCGCCGTGTGGCTCTACAACAGCCTGGTCGAGCTGCGCAACCAGGTGCGGAACGCCTGGGCGCAGATCGACGTCCAGCTCAAGCGACGTCACGATCTGATCCCGAACCTGGTCGAGGCGGTCAAGGGATACATGCAGCACGAACGCGAGGTGCTCCAGCGCGTGACCGAAGCCCGCAGCCGGGCCATGGCCGCCTCGGGCGCGGCCCAGGCCGGCGCGGCCGAGGGGCAGCTCAGCCAGGCCGTCGCGGGCCTGCTGGCCGTCATGGAGCGCTACCCCGACCTCAAGGCCAACCAGAACGTCCTCGCGCTCCAGGAGGAGATCGTCAGCACCGAGAACCGGATCGGCTTCGCGCGCCAGCTCTACAACGACATGGTGGCCCGGTACAACACCCGGCAGCAGGTGTTCCCGGTGAACCTGGCTGCCGCCGCCCTGGGCTTCGCGCCGGCCGAGTTCTTCCAGATGGACGCGGCCGAGCGGGCGGTGCCGCGGGTCGACCTGAGCCCGCGTTAGGCGGAATGGCGGCGAACGACCCGGCGGGTCCGCCCGCGCCCAAGGGTGCCCGGCCGGCGCCCCGCAACCTCTTCGCCGAGCAGGCTGCGAACCGCCGGACCACCTGGCTCCTCATCGGGGTCTTCGTCCTCTTCCTCGCGTTCCTCGGCCTGGGGGCCGACCTCTTCCTCCTCGGCTACGATCCCACGCGGTCTCTGGCCCGCGGCGGGCTGCCGATCCCGATCGCCGCCACCTTCGCGACCTTCTTCGGAGGCATCTCGGCGTGGATGGGCTACCGCTTCGGCGACCGGGCGGTGCTCGCCTCCAGCCACGCGCGCCCGGTCGACCCGAACGATCCCAACGCCCGCGTCCTCATGAACGTCGTCACCGAGATGGCCATTGCCTCCGGCCTGCCCATGCCCAAGGTCCACGTCATCGACGACGCCGACCCGAACGCCTTCGCCACCGGCCGGGACCCGGACCACGCCTCCATCGCCGTCACCACCGGGCTCTTGATGGTGATGAGCCGCGACGAGCTCCAGGGCGTCATCGCCCACGAGATGTCTCACGTCCGCAACTACGACATCCAGAAAATGACCATCGTCGCCGCCTTGCTGGGCGCCGTGCTCCTCCTCAGCGACTGGGCCTCCCGGGTCCGCCTCCGCGGCAAGAGCGAGGATGACGACGGCGGTCGGGTCGCCGGGCCGCTGGGGCTCGTCATCTTCATCGTGTGGCTGGTCGCGATCCTGCTGGCTCCGCTGATCGGCAACCTCCTGGCCACCGCGGTCTCGCGCAGCCGGGAGTACCTTGCCGACGCCTCGGGCGCCGAGTTGACTCGCAACCCGATGGGCCTCGCCAACGCGCTCCGGAAGCTCGAGGCGGCCACCGCGCCGACCGTCGCCATCGCCCGGGGCACCGCGCACCTCTGCATCATCGACCCACTCGCGCGTGCCGTGAACGAGAAGGAAGGACTGGTCGCCGACCTCTTCGCCACCCACCCGCCGCTCCAGGACCGGATCGCCCGGCTGGAGGCGATGGCCTACCAGAGCTGAGGGCGGGGAGCGTCACGCGTGCAGCTCGACGTCAACATCGCCATCGAGAGTCTCCGGGACGTGCCGGCCCTCGCGCGGGACGCGGAGGCGCTCGGCTTCGACGGCCTGTGGGCTTCGGAAACGCGGCACGATCCCTTCCTCCCGCTGGCCCTGGCCGCCTTGCACACCCGTCGCGTCAGCCTCGGAACCGCCATCGCCGTCGCCTTTCCCCGGAGTCCCACCGTCGTCGCCCATACGGCGTGGGACCTCCAGGCCGCCTCCGAGGGGCGCCTCATCCTGGGCCTCGGGACCCAGGTGAAGGGACATAACGAACGCCGCTTCTCGGTCAAGTGGAGCGCGCCCGGTCCGCGCCTGCGCGAGTACATCCTGGCCCTCCGCGCCCTCTGGGAGTGCTGGCAGACCGGCGGCGGCGTCGACTTCCGGGGCGAGCACTACTCGATCACGCTGATGACCCCGTTCTTCGCGCCACCGCCCATCGCCCACCCCCGCATCCCGATCTACATCGCCGCCGTGAACGCGTACAACCTCCGGCTGGCCGGCGAGCTCTGCGACGGCGTCCATCTCCACCCGTTCCATTCGGTGAAGTACCTGCGCGAGTTCGCCCTCCCCCACATCGAGGCGGGTCTCGCCAAGACCGGTCGCCGGCGGGGCGACATTGCCCTGATGACCTCGGTCTTCATGGTGACGGGACGGACACCGGCCGAGCTCGCCGAGGCGCGCCAGCAGGTCCGGGCCCAGATCGCCTTCTACGCGTCGACCCGGACCTACGAGCCCGTGCTGGCCGCGCACGGCTGGCAGGACCTGATGCCCCGACTCCACCGGAAGTCGGTGGAGGGCGACTGGGCAGGCATGGCCGCCCTCGTCACCGACGAGATGCTCGAGGTCTTCGCCATCGAGGCGCCACTCGACGGCCTGGCCGCCGCGCTCCGGGCACGCTATGACGGACTCCTCGATCGGCTCGCGCCCTATCTGCCGCTCGAGACGCGGACCGACCGGCAGGCGCTCGAAGCCTTCGCCGGGGCGCTCCGGGGAAAGCTCGGGTAGCGCGCCCGGCCGCCCCTCACGAGGAGAAGAGCTTTTCTCCTTGACGTTCCTGACCTTGCCTCTTAGACTCGGGCCGGTTCATGCGACCCACCCGCCAATCGAGCCGAGCAGTCGGCCGGAGGAGGCGATGAAGGTGAGGGCGCGGCGTGGAAGGACCCGGCCGGAGACGGCGCGCGGAATCCTCAAGCCTTCCGATCTGCTGGCCATTCTGGCGCGGCGGACGAGTGAGCTGTTCACCGACATCGCCGAGCTCAATGGTCGGCTCGAGCGGCTCGAGGCGGCGCTTCGAGAGGTTCGCGAGGAGTGCGCCAAGCTCGTCGAGAGGAAACGGCGGCGGACGCGAGCGCATCGGAGATCGTCGAAAAAGGCTCCGGGGACGAAAGCGCCCCACTTTCTGCTGGCCGCCTAGGCTGACGCGCCAGAAAGGAGTGTCCCTCCCCTCCGGTCGAGATTGGTACCCGCTACCCTTTCGCCCTCGCGATGACCAGGCGGAGGCTCTCCGTCGCCGACCGCGTCACCGGACGGACGGACCGAACTTCCAGCGCCTCTCAAGCGTCTCATTGAGGCGGGGTTCGGCTCCGGCCGACTGGTACGGAGCTTGCGTCCGCCGGGAGTGGGCGTGCAGGCCTCGCGAGGAGGAAACCATGTCGAGGACGCGTCAGGGTCTCGTCACGATGCTGGTCATGGGGGTGGCCCTCGCCGCCGCCACCGCCTGGGCCGGTCCGGCCACCGACCAGGTCAAAGTGTCCGTGGATCGCGTGCTGAAGATCGTCCAGGACCCGGAGCTGAAAAAACCCGCCAACGCGGACAAGCGCCGGACCCAGATTCGCGAGGTCGCCAAGGGCCTCCTCGACTTCGAGGAGATGGCGAAGCGAGCCCTGGGCCGCCACTGGGCCCAGCGGAAGCCCGAGGAGCAGAAGCGCTTCACCGAGCTCTTCACCGATCTGCTGGAGGCCTCCTACGTCGGAAAGATCGAGGCCTACGGCGGGGAAAAGGTCGTCTACCTCCCCGAGCAGGCGGAGGGCGACACGGTGACCGTCCGCTCCAAGGTCGTCACCGAGCGCGGGACCGAGATCCCCATCGACTATCGCCTCCAGAAGCGGGGCGACCGGTGGATGGCCTACGACGTCGTGATCGAGGGGGTGAGCCTCGTCGCGAACTACCGGACCCAGTTCAACAAGATCATCGCGCAGGGCTCCTACGGCGATCTCGTGAAGAAGATGGAGCAGAAGCAGCTCGAGGTCGCCGAAGAGCAGAAGACCCGGAAGGCCGCGCCCAAGACGCAGTGACGGAGGCCACGCGCATGGCTCGAAAGCGCGCACCGAAACGTGCCCGGAAGGCGTCGCCGCGGCGTGCCAAGACGGCGGCCCGGCGACCCCGGAAGACCGCGCGGCCCCGGAAGACCGCGATTCGCGCCAAGACGCCCGCCCGGCGGCGCCGGAAGACCACCGCACGCAGCGCCCAGAAGTCACCGCCGCCGCCCCGGCAGCGCCCCAGCGAGGAAGCCCTCCAGGGCCCACCGCCCGCCGAGGCCACCATGATCCGCAGCGACCGGGAACGCGAGGCCGAGCGCCGGCTGGCCAGCCACACGGAGGCCAGCCCGAAGCTCTCGGGTGGCGACGTCGACGCCGACTGGGAGCGCGCGGCGAGCGTGGGCGAGGAGGCTGTCGGCGGGAGCGTGGCGACGCCCGACCAGAGCGTCGTCGACGACCTCGGCGGTGCCCTGGGAGTGCCGCGGGCGCCCGACGAAGCCTTCCGCACCTCCCAGGAGATCCTCGAGGCGCGCGATCGCCGCCGGTCCCGCCAGGAGGGCTGAGAGCCGCCTCCCGCGCTCCCCGGGACCCTGCTGCCCCGCCCGCGATCAGCGGAATCCTCGACCTCGCCTCCGCGCCTCTGCCGGAGCCTTCCGGCCTCGTTGGTCCGGGCTTGACCAGCGCGTCGCAGGCAGGCAACACTCGACGGTGCCGTCGCCGTCTCGGGAAGTGCCGAACCACCCGGAAGGAGGCCCTGGCATGCTGATCCACGTCCTTGCCGCCGTGTTGCTCCTCGCCGCTCCCGCGTCGGCCGCCACGCGGCTCAACGTCGCCATCGGCGCCGACGTCAACGTCGTGGAGGTGCACAAGACGCTCCTGGGGCCCGGCTTCAAGGAAAAGGTGCCCGACGTCGACCTGAACGTCGTCGGCACCGGCACCGGCGAGCCGGCCAGCCGCGCGATCTACACGAAGATCAAGGCCCAGGCGGACGCGGGCCGGAAGCCGTGGGACCTGGACGTCGCGCTGGTCAGCATGGCGGTCGCCTCCCAGATGGTGCGGGAGGGACTGCTCCACCGCTACGTGCCTCAATTGCAGAACGCCGCGCTCGTCAAGGGTGCCGAGGTGAAGGAAGCCTTCGGCGTGACGGTCGACGGCTACGTCGTCCCGATGTTCCACAACCAGATCGCCATCGCCTACCACCCGTCGAAGGTGCCCACCCCGCCGAAGTCGTTCGAGGACCTGCTCGCCTGGACCAAGGCCAACCCGGGACGCTTCGGATACAACGGCATCAAGGGGGGCGTGAGCGGTGTCGGCTTCGTCATGGGCTGGGTCTACTGGAAGACCGGACTCTACGCGCAGCTCACCCAGGGCCCCTTTGACCGCGGGAAGGAACCGGCGATCCGGGAGGCCATCACGGCGCTCCGGGACTTCAACAAGAACGCGTTGATCACCAGCGGCAACGCCGGGACGCTCGACGCCCTGAACCGCGGCGAGGCCTGGATGGGTGCGATCTGGATCGATCAGCTGGTGGCCTGGAAGAACGAGGGGCGCATGGACGAGGCGGTGACGCCGATCCTGCCCGCGCCGGGCCTGCCGATCTATCCCCTCTACCTCGTCGTGCCCCGCGAGGC
>DASYQW010000308.1 GCA_036005065.1 Candidatus Methylomirabilota bacterium
GCGGGCGCGACGGACTACCTCACCAAGCCCTTCCGGGTCGCCCATGTCCGCGCCCGCGTGCGCGGGTGGCTCCTGCGGGCCAGCGCGGCCGACGGCGGCGAGCCCCGCTGAGTGAGTCGGAGGGGGTGTCGGAACACCCCCCTCCGAGACCTCCCCCGAGGATCGTTGCGGCGGCAAAAGCCGCCGCTCGGAGCGGACTACCAACCGTGAGCGACTGTGCGATCCGCCGCCCGTGTTTGCTCCGACGCCGCCCGGGCCCGGGTCAGGGATAGATGAGGCGGACCAGCGCCAGCGACAGCCAGGGCACGTAGCTGATCAGGAGAGTCACCAGGGCCAGCACCAGCGTGAACGGCCAGCCGCGCCGGAAGACCTCCCAGAAGGAGAGGCCCGCGATCGCCGAGGTCGTGAAGAGGACGCTGGCCACCGGCGGCGTCTGCTGACCCACCCCCAGGTTGATCGTCACGATGACCCCGAAATGGATGGGGTCGATCCCGACCTGCCGGACCAGCGGCATCACCACCGGCACCACCAGCAGGATCGCCGCCGCCGAGTGCAGGAACATCCCGATGACGAAGAAGAAGACGTTGAGGAACAAGAGGATCAGGTAGCGGTTCTGGGTCGTCTCCAGCATGAGCCGGGCGAACTTCTGCGGGATCTGCTCATTGGTCAGGAACCAGCCCAGGACGGCGGACGCGGCCACGATGACCATGACCATCGCGGTCTGCATCATGGAGTCGACGAGGATGGGCGGGAGGCCTCTCCACGGGATCTCCCGGTAGACGAACACACCGACGGCGAACGCGGCCACCGCCGCCAGGCCGGCCACCTCGGTCGCGGTGGCGACGCCTCCGAAGATCCCGCCCCAGATGACCGCCGGGACGATCATGGCCCAGCCGGCCGCCGCCGCCGACCGCCCGACCTCGCGCAGGCTGAAGGCCTGCTCCACCGGGAGGTCGAGCTTGCGCGCGTAGTAGTAGCAGAGGCCCATCATGGCCGCGCAGGCCAGGACGCCCGGCACGAAGCCGGCGATGAAGAGCTTCGCCACCGAGGTCTCTGCCATCCAGGCGTAGATGATCATCGGGACGGACGGCGGGATGAGGATCGCCGCCGAGGCCGCGTTCGACACGATCGCCGCCGAGAGGGCCCGCGGATAGCCGCGCCGGGCCATGGCCGGGATCATGACCCGCCCGATGGCGGCGGCGTCGGCCACCGACGAGCCCGAGATCTCGCTCTGGATCATCGTCGCCACCACGGTCACCATGGCCAGCCCCCCGCGGATGAAGCCGACGAGACTCTGGGCGAAGTTGACCAGCCGCAGGGAGATCCCGCCCGTCTCCATCAGGCCGCCGGCCAGGATGAAGAGGGGGATGGCCAGGAGCGGAAAGCTCGACGAGCCCGCGAAGAGGGTGAGGGGGACGGTCGTGAGCGGGGCACTCCCCTTGATCAGCACGAAGATCACGGTGGTCAGGCAGAGGGCCCATGCGATCGGGACGCTGAAGAGGACCAGCACGATCATGACGGCCAGGATGAGGGCTTCCATCAGTTCAGCTTCGGGCGGGAGCGCCTGCTGCCGCTCCTTGCTCCCAGTCGTCCCCGCGCGGGCACGTCACGTGTGAGTCTCTCGACGCGCTCTCACTCGGCCGTGCGGTGCACGGCGGGCGCCGGCGGAGCCGGCGGCGCCCCGCGGACCAGATCGGCGAGCTGGAGGACGCTGATCAGCAGCATGAGGGCGCCGCTGATGGGAAGCACGCTGTAGATCCAGGTCATGCGGACCCACGGGATGGAGACCGCGATGTCGAAGGCCATCGCGTCCAGCGCCACCCAGCCGTAGTAGGTCAGGATGACCTGAAAGGCGAGGACCAGGAGCTCGGCCACGATCATGACCGCCCGGCGGCCCCGCGGGCCGAGGCTCTCGGCCAGCGTCTCGAAGCTGATCTGTCGGCGATGGTAGGACACCACCACCGCCCCGTAGAAGGTCAGCCAGACCAGGAGGTAGGAGGCGAACTCGTCATACCAGGCGAGCGAGGCGTCGAGGACGTACCGGTAGAACACGCCGACGACGACGATCGCCACCATGAGGAACAGGAGGAGCACGCTCCACCACTCGCAGAGCCGCACCACCAGCCGGAGCGACCGCCTCATCCGCCCTCCCTGGCGCCTCGCCTCTCGACATGCGCATCCCCGGGCGCCTCACTGGTACGCCCGGGGATGCGACCGCCGCTCGGCGGTCCGGCCACCGGCGCTTTACATCAGCGACTGGAATAGCTTGATGAGCTCGCCCCCGCCCGGGACTTCCTTCGAGAAGTCGTCGTAGATCGGCCTGGAGGCCTGGGTGAACGCGTTCTTGTCGGCCTCGTTCACCTTCAAGGTGGCCGCCAGCTTCGCCAGCAGCTCCTTGTCGAGCCGCTCGCCCTCGCGCCAGGCCACCTCCTGCGTCTCGACCGCGATCCGCTCGAGCGCGGCCCGGACGTCGGCCGGCAGCGACTGCCACCACTTCTCCCCCGCCACCGGGTACGCCGGAGAGTACACGTGCCCGGTGAGCGAGAGGTACTTCTGGACCTCGTGGAACCGACCGGACCAGATCTGGACGAAGGGATTCTCCTGCCCGTCCATGACGCCGGACTGGAGCGCCGAGTAGACCTCGGCGTAGGCGAGGGGCGTCGGGTTGGCGCCATAGGCCTTGAACATCTTGACCCGCCAGACGCCGGAGGGGACCCGGAGCTTGATGCCCCTGAGGTCCTCCGGCTTGACGATCGGGCGGACATTGTTCGTGATGTGCCGGAACCCGTTCTCCCAGAAGGCGAGTGCCCGGAGGCCCTTGGCCGGCAAGGGCTCGAACAGGGCGCGCTTGATCTCCGGGTTGGCGGCGGCCTTGCGGATGTGGGCCCAGTCCTTGAGGAGATAGGGCATCTCGAAGACGCCGTACTTCGCCTCCACGGTGCTCATGATGGTCGACGGCACGAACATCTCCAGGGTCCCGGCCCGGACGCCCTTGATCATCTGCTCGTCGGTCCCGAGCTGGCTCGACGGGAAGACCTTGACCTCCACCCGGCCCCGGAGAGCGTCGTTGACGCGCTTGGCGTACTCCTCGGCCGTGATGGTGATGAGCCCACCCGGGTTCGCCGACAGGCCGAGCCGGATCGTGAGCGGCGCCTGGGCGCCGGCCGGCCCGGTCATTCCGAGCCACGTCACGGCCGCCAGCACCAGCACCGTCGTCGCGGCTCCGAACCACCTGCGATAGTCGTTCCTCATGCTTCCTCCTCCGATCCTCTCAGGCGCTGATGTCGCGGGCCCGGGACCGCAGCTCCTCCGCCCGCGCGGTGTTGGTACGCGAGAGCCACAGAAGCGCGATCCGCACACTCGCTCCTGAGCGCCGCGATCGGGGTGCCCCGAGGATACCGCGGATGCGCCGACATCGTCCAGACGGCGTATGGTTCCCTCGGGCGCGTTGGATTTTCTCTGTCATGGCCACCGCCCGGCAAGGCTACAATCCATGTGTGGCACGGACCGTCCAAGGCACGCTCATCGACCAGCTCCGGAGGGACCAGGTGCACGCCCGCGACATCGCCGCGGTCCTCGAATCGCTGCGCCGGCGACTGGCGGACGAGGGCATCCCGTTCGCCCTCATCGGCGCGCTCGCGCTCCGGCACTACGGCTACGTGCGCCACACGGAGGACATCGACATCCTCACGACGCGGGAGGGCCTCGACCGGATCCATGCCACCCTGATCGGACGGGGGCTGGCGACCCGGGCGCCGGGACATCGCAAGAGCCTCCGGGAGACCGAGCACCAGGTAGACATCGACGTCGTGACGGCCGGCGAGCACGCCGGCTCGCCGGAGAGCCCCGTCGAGTACCCGCCGCCAGACTCCACCTCTTTCGTGGACGTCGGCGGACTGCGCCTGCCGACCCTGGAGGCACTCGTCGACTTCAAGATCGCCAGCGGCGTCTGGGGCCATCGGGTGCGCGACCTGGCCGACGTCCAGAGCCTCATCCATGCCAACGGGCTTACCGAGGCGTTCGCGGGCCGCCTGGCCCCGCCGCTCCGTGACAAGTTCCTCGACCTCCTCCACGAATCACGCATGGAACGCGGCCTGGAGTAGCTCCGAGCGGCGGCTGTGCCGCCGCCACGATCCTCGGGGGAGGTGTCGGAGGCGGTGTTCCGACCCCCCTCCGAGTTTGACCTCAGCGGGGGCGCAGCGCCTCGTCGACGAGGTAGCGCGACTCGGCGTCGGTCCAGTCCCGGTAGCCGATCTCCCGGTGTCGCAGGGCGCCGTCACGGTCGATCACGAACGAGGCCGGCAGGGCGCGAACCCGGTACGTCTTGGCGACCGTGTAGCCGGGATCGAGCAGGATCGGAAAGGTCAGTCCCAGCTCGCGCACGAAGGCCTGCACTTTGGTCTTGCTGACCGTGTCCAGGCTCACCCCGAGAACCTCCAGCGTCCCCCGTCGCTCCTGAGCGAGCCGCTCGAGCGACGGCAGCTCCTCCCGGCACGGGACGCACCAGGTCGCCCAGAAGTTGACGAGGACGGCCTTCTTGCCCCGGAAATCGGCGAGCCGCACCGGCTTTCCCGCGAGGTCCGGCAGGGTGAACTCGGGAGCGGGCCGCCCGAGCTCGGGGCCGGGCTCGGCCGCGACATCGACCCGGGCGAGGCCGGCGACCGCACCGGCGGCGACCAGGGCGAGCGCCGCCACGCGACGCAGCCTGCGGGTGGATCGACGGCCGACCACGTCAGGCCCGCCGCTCGATCGGGACCCGACGGCCGGCCACCACCAGGGTGACGTCGCCGGTTCCCGGCTCCTCGTCGATGAACTCGGCGAGCTGGAGCCAGGCGGCCACCGCGAAGCGCGCCGTGAAGCGCCCCGATTTGACCCGGCAGTAGGGCGTGTGATTGCGCCCGAGCCAGAGCGCCGCCGGGTCGAGGGCTTCCTCGCTCTCATCGCTCAGGTGGATTCGAAGCGACTGGACTCGATCTCCGTGTCGTCCCGGCGCTTCGACCCGAGTCACGACGAACGGGGCGTCGTCGACCTCGACGGGGATCCGCACCGGCCCGACCTGGAGATAATGCCCCTCGGCGTCCGCCCGGAGATTCGCGAAGAGGTTCTGCCGGACTCCGGGATGGGTCACCTCCTGCCCCTCGTGGCGCCAGAGCCCTTCGCGGTCGATGCGGAAGGTTCCGGGCGGAATCGCCGGCGCGCCCGCGGCCCCCGGCGTGCTCGGGCCCTTCACGGGGCGCCCTCCGGCTCCTCGAAGGCGAGGCTCGCGAAAGTCACCGTCCCGTACGGGTCGGGCCACTGGGCGTAGCGCAGGAGCCGGCCGCGGCCGGCGGGTAGCGTCTGGAGCACCGCGTAGATCGGCGACAGGCCGCAGATCCGCCGCTGATCGCCACCGACCCGCACGGCGCTCATGAACCCCCCGGGGTCCCCGCTGGCGACGAGGGAGAGCAGTCCACGGTCCTCGGCCTCGATCCGGGCGAGCTGGGCGCGGGAGACGGGCGCCGGATCACCGAACCGAGGCCCCACGTGGGCGAGGTCCGCCCCGGCCACCAGGCAGTAGCGGCGCGGCACCGTGTCCAGGACGTCCCGGACCGCGTCGAGGACGCCGGCGATGGCGGGGGCTGTCGCCGGGTCGCGCCCCTCGGCCAGGCACTCGTGGACGAAGCTCGCCAGGATCGGCACGATCCGGATCTCGCGGTCCCGGACGAGGTGGCGGAGGCATACGGCCTGGAACTCGATCGAGTGCTCGACTCGGTGGGCGAGCTCGGCCGCGAACAGGTCACCGGGCGCCCGGCGGACGAGCGCCGCCAGGACCTCGTCGTCCACGGCCGCCGGTCCCAGCGGCGTGTCGTAGGCCTTCGACGTGACGGCGAACGGATGGCCGTCGAGTCCCGCGTGGGCCGTGCCGAAGATGATGAAGCAATCCGCGTCCGAGGCCTCGGCCACCGCCTTGTACGCCCACGCGTACGCCGGGCCGCCCCGGTGGAAGTCGATGTGGGGGGCGATCAGCCCTCGCAGGACCGGCCTCCGGCGGGGACCGACCGGCCCCGGTCCCTCCGGATGCACGAAGAACGAGTCGAGCTGCGCCGCCAGCGCCGCCGACTCGCCCGCATAGGCCCTGCCAGCGTGGGTCGCGCGCCGCACCGGGTGCTGCCGGAAACCGTCGGCCAGCCGGATCCGCTCAGCGTCGGCCCGGCCGCTGTCCAGGAACAGATGCCGATCCAGCGTCTCGACGAGCGCCTCGAGCTCTGCACGGGGCACCAGCTCGCCGTGGCGACGCATGATGTCGGCCTGGACGTCGAGGAGGGAGCGGGAGCCGTCGAGGAGGGCGAGGATCTGGACCACCGGGCGCGCCACGCTCAGCACGGCCTCGGTGAGGCCCGAGGGGTCGCGGAGACAGATCGTCTCCTGGCCGTCGACGACGGCGGGAAACGCCTCGACCGGACGAAGTCGCGGCGTCTCCGGAAGGCTCGCGGCCGCCTCAGCCACGGCGCGCCCCCAGGAAGCGCACCGCGGCCGCCGCGTAACAGCGCGCCGCCTCCACGAGCTCCGCCACCGACACGTGCTCGTCGACCTGGTGCGGCACCTCGCGATGGCCGGGGCCGAAGGTCACGATCGGGATCCCCCGCTCGGCCACGAAGATGGTGCCGTCGGTGGACCCCGGCACTCCGCCGAACCGCGGGCGGCGACCGGTCACGATCGACACCGCCCAGGCCAGCGCCTGGACGACGGGCTCCGACCGCCGGACCCGCGTGGCCGGGCGGGGCGGCTCGACGGTCTCGATCTCGATCTTGGACTCGGGCCAGCGGGTTTCGGTCTCCCGGGCCAGCTCCCCGAGGGCGCCGAGCACCACCTCGGGGGCGAGACCCGGTACCAGACGCACGTCGAGGAGCAGGCGCGCGGTGGACGGAATGACGTTGTTCTGGGCGACGCCGATGGCGGGCGCCCGGCAGCTCGTGGGCGTGACGTGGGGAACGCCGAGGAAACGTCTCCGGGGAAGGCCGCGGGCGATCCGGCGCTCGAGGCGCGGCAGCGCCGCCAGGAAGGCGCCGGCCGCGGCGATCGGGTTCACGCCGGCGTACGGCATCGCCCCGTGCGCCATCCGGCCATGGATTCCGACCCCCACCCAGAACACGCCCTTCTGCTCGAGACAGAGCTCGTTCTGTTCCGGCTCGCAGATGATGGCGGCGTCCACCGCCTGGCCGATCGGGGTCCGCACGAAGTGTCGCGCGCCCGTCATCCCGGCTTCTTCGTCCACCAGGGCCGCGACCACCAGCCGGCCGGTGAACTCGAGCTCGGCCCGGCGGAACGCCGCGGCCGCCACCATCGCCGCCGCCAGCCCGCCCTTCATGTCGGCCGCCCCCCGGCCGTAGATGCGCCCGTCCTCCAGGGCCCCGCTCCATGGGTCGTGCCGCCACTCGCGGTGGTCTCCCTCGGTCACGACGTCGGTGTGGCCCTCGAGGCAAAGGGTCGGGCCGCCGGCCCGCCCGTCCAGGCACCCGATGACGTTAGGCCGCCCCGGCGCCACCTCCTGCACCTCGACGCCCAGCCCGGCCGCTCGAAGCCAGTCGGCGATCACCCGGGCGACGGCGCTTTCGTTGGCCTGCGGCTCGCCGGGCCGGAAGACGCTCGGGATGCGGATCAGCCGCCGGGTGAGCTCGACGACCTCGTCGTCCCGCACGTGGGCGAGCGCCCGCGCGACCGCGTCCTGCTCCGCTGAGGTGCGCGAGGGCATGGGGTCGAAGGACGGAGATCCGGGGGGCCGCCCCCGTCTAGGGCTTACTCGCGGGGGAAGGCGAGGATCACCGAATCCAGCCGGAGTACCCGAAACTCCTCGCCGCTCACGTAGAAGTAGTGGCCCTCCACCTCTTCGGCCGTCTCCTCGAAGGCGACGACGGCCTCGATGGGAGGCATCTCGCGGAAGGTGTTCGCACCCTCGTCGAAGCCGTCCCCTCGCCCCACGACGACACCGTAACGGATCGGCGACCCCTTGGGGCAGTAGAGCCGGACGCCCGGCGGCGCCTCAGGCAGGAGCTTGACGAGGATGTTGATGCCGTAGACCTGACACGGCGGCATGGAACCCATCACCCCTGGATGATAGCACAATCGGCCACGCGACACCCCCTCCGGGGCACCTCAACGGAGGCCTTGGCCGGTCAGCCGGACCAGCGCCTCCATGTATTTCTCCCGCGTCTGGGCGACGACGTCGGCCGGCAGGCGCGGCGGCGGCGAGTTCTTGTCCCAGCTCGTCGCCTCCAGCCAGTCGCGCACGAACTGCTTGTCGTAGGAGGGCGGCGACTGACCCGGCGCATACGCGTCGGCCGGCCAGAAGCGCGACGAATCGGGTGTGAGCGCCTCGTCGACCAGCAGAAGCTGTCCCGCCCGGCGTCCGAACTCGAACTTGGTGTCGGCGATGATGATCCCGCACCGTTCGGCGAGAGCCGTGCCCCGGCGGTACAGCTCGATCGTGAGCCGGCGAAGCTCCACCGCCAGATCCGAGCCCACGATCCGGGTCATGGTGGCGAAGTCGATGTTCTCGTCGTGACCCGACTGAGCCTTGGTGGCCGGAGTGAAGATCACCTCCGGCAGGCGCGCCGCCTGCGGGAGGCCGGGGGGCAGCGGAAGGCCGCAGACGGCGCCCGTCCTCTGGTAGTCCTTCCAGCCGGAGCCGATCAGGTACCCTCGGGCCACGCACTCGACCGGGAAGACCTCCGCCTTGCCGACGAGCATCGACCGGCCGGCGAGCACCTCGCGGTAGCGGACCGGCACCCGCCGGTCGGCGGCGACGTCCGTGGAGAGGAGATGGTTCGGCACCACGTCGCGGAGGACCCCGAACCAGAAGGCCGAGACCTGGTTCAGGACCTTCCCCTTGTCCGGAATCCCGTTGGGCAGCACCCAGTCGAAGGCGCTGATGCGGTCGGTCGTCACGATCAGGAGGTGCTCTCCGAGGTCGTACACGTCACGGACCTTGCCGCGCGAGAGCAGGCTGAGCTCGCGGAGCCGCGTCTCGGTGAGGGCGCCGTGCTCGTCGACCGTCCACTCGGCTTCGCTGACCGTCGGCAGCGTCACGACACGCCCGGGAGCGGCGGCTGAGGACTCCG
>DASYQW010000309.1 GCA_036005065.1 Candidatus Methylomirabilota bacterium
TGACTGGAGGACGTCGCGCGCCATCGGCTCCTCGCCCGTCCGGGCGGCGAGCGCGTCCCGCAAGACGGTCTTCGCTTCTTCCAGCACCGCTTCGGACTCACGCTCGTACACCCAGCCGCGCGAGGCGATCTCGGGCCCGGCGATGATCTCGCCGGTGCCCCGGTCGACGGTAACCGCCACCACGACCATCCCGTCCTGCGAGAGGAGCTGGCGGTCCCGGAGGACGACGGCTCCGACGTCGCCGATCCCTTTGCCGTCCACCAGGACGCGGCCGACCGGAAACCGCTGGAGCACGCGGCCCGAGGTCTTGGTGAACTCGACCCCCTGCCCGTCCTCGATCACGAAGACGCGATCGGAGGGGATGCCGACGTCCTGGGCGAGCCGCCCGTGCGCCATCAGGTGGCGATACTCGCCGTGGACGGGGATGAAGAAGGCCGGCCGCACCAGGTTGAGCATCAACCGGAGCTCTTCCTGGGAGGCGTGCCCCGAGACGTGGACGAAGGCCACCGGCTCCCACAGCACCTCGGCGCCCAGGCGGAGGAGCTGGTTGACCACCTTGGTGATCGTGCGCTCGTGGCCGGGGATGACCCGCGCCGAGAGGATGACGAGGTCCCCGTCGCCGACCTCCACGTGCTTGTGCTCTTCGGCCGCGATGAGCGCGATCGCCGAGTTGGGCTCCCCCTGGCTCCCGGTCGAGAGGATCACCTGACGGTACGGCGGCAGCTCGGCAAGCTCCTCGAGCGGCAGGAGGCACCCCTCGGGGACCCGAAGGTACCCCAGCTCGGCGGCGATCCGGACGTTCTGCTCCATGCTGCGCCCGAGGAGCGCCACCCGGCGCCCGAAGGCGGCCGCGAGGTCGAGCACCTGCTGGATCCGGTGGATGTGCGATGCGAACGTCGCGAGGATGATCCGGCCCGGCGCCCCCCGGAAGCGCTCGGCCAGGTGCCGGCCGACGTCGCGCTCCGATGGCGTCGTGCCGGGCCGATCCACGTTGGTGGAGTCCGCCATCAGGCAGAGGACTCCCCCCTCCCCCAGCTCGGCCAGGCGGTGGTAGTCCGAGCGCTCGCCGTCGATCGGGCTCGGGTCGAGCTTGAAGTCGCCGGTGTGGACGAGCGTCCCCACCGGGGTCTCGACGGCGTAGCCCACCCCGTCCACGACCGAGTGCGTCACCCGGATCGGCTCCAGGCGGAACGGCCCGAGGTCGAAGACGCGCCGGGGCTCGACCGGAATGAGCCGCGCCCGCTCGAGGAGCCCGTGTTCCCGGAGCCGCTCGGCGGCCAGGGCGAGCGCGATCCGCGTCCCGTAGACGGGCACGTCCAGGTCGCGCAGGAGGTAGGGCAGCGCCCCGATGTGGTCCTCGTGACCGTGGGTCAGGACCACCGCCCGGAGGCGCTCGCGCTTGGCCACGACGTAGGAGAAGTCGGGGATGACGTAGTCGATCCCCGGCATGTCGTCGTCGGGGAACATGAGCCCGCAGTCGAGCGCCAGGAGGTCGTCTCCCGTCTCGAGGAGCATCATGTTGAGGCCGATCTCCCCGAGGCCCCCGAGGGGGATGACACGCACGGTGGGCTCGCTGGCGCCCTCGTAGGGGGGCGGAGCGCCGGCAGGATCGGATTCCGTCATCGCTGTCGGTATGGTATCACGCGGCCTCGGGTGGCACGAAGAAGTGGGCCAGCCGGGCAAACTCCTCGAGATTCAGCGTTTCCGCCCGGCGCCGGCCGTCGAGTCCGGCTCGCCCGAGCCGCCGCTGGACCTCCGCCCCCCCGAGACGGGGGAACCCCGCCCGGAGCGCGTTGGCCAGGGTCTTCCGCCGCTGGGCGAAGCCGGCCTTCACGACCTGGACGAACATGGCGGGGTCGCCGAGGGCGACGCGCGGCGTCCGCCGGAAGACGGCCTGCACCACCGCCGACTCGACGGCGGGGGGGGGGCGGAACGCCCTGGCCGGCACGACGAAGAGGAGGGCCGGGTCGGCCCACGCCTGCCAGAGGACTGAGAGGGCGCCATAGGCCTTGCCCCCCGGGCTCGCCGTGAGGCGCTCGGCGACCTCACGCTGGAGCATGAGGGTGGCCGCGTCGATCGAGGCCCTGGCCTCCCAGAGCCGGAGCAGGATGGGCTTGGAGGCGCTGTAGGGCAGGTTCCCGACGACGAGGAAGCGGCCTTCCGGAGTCGGGCGCGCGTCCCGCAGGGAGGCGTAGTCGAACCCCCGCGCGTCGGCGAGGCGCAGGTCCACGGCGGCCCGCCGCCCGGGGCCCGCCGCCAGACGGGCGTGCAGCGCCGGATCGATCTCGAGCGCCACGACCCGGCCCGCCCGGGTGGCGAGGAGCGCCGTGAGGGCCCCGGTGCCGGCGCCGATCTCGCACACCAGGTCGGTCGGGGTCGCGCCGACGGCGTCGACGATCCGCTCGGCCACCACCGGGTCGGCCAGGAAGTGCTGGCCCAGGGCCCGGCGCCGGGGCTCGGTCATCCCCGTCTCGCCCGGTGCTCGGCCCAGAGCGCAGCGTGCACCGCGCGCACCTGGGCCGCCGTCTCCTCCGGGCTGTCGGAGTTGTCGATGACGTAATGGGCCAGGCGGACCTTCTCGGCGAGCGGAATCTGGCTCGCGATACGCCGCTCGGCCTCGGCGGGATCGAGGCCGTCGCGCCGCACGAGGCGCTCGAGCTGGATCGCGGGATCGGCGTAGACGACGACGAGGCGATCGACCTGGGCGGCCGCGCCGACCTCGATCAGCAGGGCCACGTCCTGGACGACGAGGCCGTCGAACCCGCCCGCGGCGAGCTCG
>DASYQW010000310.1 GCA_036005065.1 Candidatus Methylomirabilota bacterium
TAGGCGGCGTACTTCGCGAAGGTCGCCTCGTGCTTGGGGGCGAGCTCGGCCGACACGCGCTGCTTCACCTCGTCGAGGCTGGCGCCGGCGGCCGCCTCGCGGCGCACCGCGGCCACGAGGTCTTCGAGGTAGCTCCGGAACCTCTGCAGCCAGTCCTTCCCGGCCGGCTCGCCGTGGCCCATGATCATCGTCGTGAAGTCGAGCTGCTCGAGCCGCCCGAGGGTTCGGACCCAGTCCTCTGGGTAGCCGTCGCCCATGTAGGGCGTCCAGCCGATGACGCAGTCGCCGGTGATGACGACTTTCTCCCGGGGCAGGTAGACGAAGACGTCGCCTTCCGTGTGGGCCCGCCCCAGGTAGAGGAGGTGGATCTCGCGGTCGCCCCTGAAGAGCCGCATCGTGTTCTCGAAGGCCATCGTCGGGAGCGCCGGCTTGAGGGCCCGGACCTCGGCCAGATAGGCCTCGGCCTGCCGGATGTTCGACTGGATCCGGGCGCGCGCATCGGCGCTCTGGGCGGCGGCCAGCTCGGCGCGGAGCTGGGCCAGCTCGGCCGGGCCGGACCGGAGGTGGTCCTGGATCCGCTTGAGGCTCTTGCGGACCATCGCCTCCCGGGTGATGTCGTTGGTGATGACCTCGACCCCGGGGTAGGCGGCCGGGTAGGCCTCGTTGCCCTGCCAGTGGTCCCAGTGGAAGTGGGTGTTCACGAGGTAGCGCACCGGCTTGGGGGTGAGCTCCCGGAGCGTCTCGACCAGCACCCGGGCCGCCGAGGGCTTGGAGTGCGAGTCGACGACGAGCAGCCCGTCGTCGTTCTCGACGATCGCCGCATTCGAGTTGACCCGGTAAGCGGGCACGGCCACCGCCGAGTACACGCCATCGGTGACCTTCTGGATGTCGAACAGGGCCCGTCCCTCGTCCGCCTCGCCATGCGACATGATGTTCCTCCTCGGTGTGGCAACGATGGCGGCGCCCGGGGCGCCGCCTTGCCAGTATAATCGAGGCGCCATGGGCCAGGACGACTTCAGCGGCTACCCGGCGATCTCCGTCCCGTGTGGCTGGGACGGGCAGGGCCTCCCGGTCGGCCTCCAGATCGCCGGCGGTGGCGCGAGGATGCCCGAGTCCTGGGGGCCGCGGCGAGCGTCGAGGCGGCCCTGCCGTGGAAAGATCGGCGCCCTCCGCTCGACTGAGCGCCGGTGACTACACACGGGGCGAGGCCCAGCGGGCCATCGACGGAGCGGAGCGAATCCTTGAGTACTGTAAGCATCACCTATTTCGATAGAGAGGCTGTCCGGCGGGCGCTGGACGAGTACGTCCAGACCCTCGCGGCATGCCACCCGGAGCTCGAAGAGGTGATTCTCTTCGGCTCGCTGGTACACGGGACGCCTGTGCCAGGGAGCGACGTCGACCTGCTGCTCGTCCTGAGCACCTCGGACCGGCCGTTCCCGGGGCGGATCCCCGAGTTCCTGCCCACCCGGTTCCCCGTCGGCGTGGACCTCTTCCCGTATACCCGCGACGAGCTCGAGCGGATGCAGGCTCAGGGCAACCCGCTCGTCCTGGGCGCGCTCCGGGAAGGCGTCGTGCTGTTTCGTCGCGGCGATGGCTGACCGGGACCTCTGCTTCACCCCGGCGGCCGAGCTGGTCCGGCTCTTCCGGGCGCGGAAGGCGTCGCCGCTCGAGGTGATGCACGCAGTCCTGGCGCGCATCGATGCCCTCAACCCCGGGCTGAACGCCTACGTCACGGTGGCCCGGGACTCCGCCCTCCAGGCGGCGCGGGCCGCCACCCGCGCGCTCCGGCGCCGGTCCGCGCTCCCGCCGCTCCACGGGGTGCCGGTGTCCATCAAGGACCTGACGCCGACCAGGGGGATCCGGACGACCTGGGGCTCCCGGATCTTCGAGCATCACGTGCCGGACGAGGATGCCCTCGTCGTCCAGCGCCTCAAGGCCGCGGGGGCCATCGTGGTGGGAAAGACGAACACCCCGGAGTTCGGCGCGGGCGGCAACACCTTCAACGCCGTCTTCGGCGCGACCCGCAATCCCTGGGATCCGCGCCTCACCTGCGGTGGCTCGAGCGGCGGCGCGGCCGTCGCCCTCGCCACCGGGATGGGGCCCCTCGCCCAGGGCAGCGATCTGGGGGGCTCGCTCCGCCTCCCGGCCGCCTTCTGCGGCGTGGTTGGCTTCCGGACCACCGCCGGCCTCGTCCCTGTCTATCCCAAGGAGCTCGCCTGGGATTCCCTGAGCGTGACCGGGCCCATGGCGCGGACCGTCGCCGACACGGCGCTGATGCTGGCCGTGGTCGCCGGTCCCGACGACCGTGCTCCGCTCTCCTATGCCGTGGACACCCGCGAGTTCCCTCGCGCGGTGCGAGCGCCGTCCATCCGGGGATGGCGCGTGGCGTGGAGCCCGGATCTCAACGGCCTCCTCCCGGTCGAGCCCGAGGTGACGCGGGTGACCGAGGACGCGACGCGCGTCCTTCGCGCGCTCGGCGCCCGCGTGGACGCGGCCTGCCCGGACTTCGGCGAGGTGCCCGAGATCGTGCTGGCCACCCGGGGCGTCTCGATGGTGGCGCTCCACGCCGACAAGCTCTCCCGGTGGCGGTCCGAGATGCAGCCGGGCCTGGTCTGGAACGTCGAGCAGGGACTTCAGCTCACGCCCGAGGCGATCGCGCGGGGGGAGCGGCTCCGAACGGCGCTCTGGCACCGGGTCCGGTCCTTCCTGGAGCGATACGACCTGCTCGTCCTTCCCACCGCGCCGGTGGAGCCCTTCCCCGTCGAGCAGCCGTATCCGACGGAGATCAACGGGAAGCCGCTCGAGCACTACATCCAGTGGGCGTTCCTCACCTACGCCATCACGCTGACGGGACTGCCGGCGATCTCAGTGCCGTGCGGCATGACGCGTCGCGGGCTGCCGGTCGGTCTCCAGCTCGTGGGGCGCCGGCGCCAGGAGGCGGCGGTGCTGCGGGCGGCGGCGGCCTTCGAGGCGGCGGCGCCCTGGATGGACCGGATCCCGCCGATCGTGACCGCTCGGGCCCGCTGACGAATCCGCTACATGGTCGACGGCCCCACGGCCGGCGCCGTCAAGGTCCAGGAGCCTGTCGGAATAACCTGGCCGCTCGACCCGAGCCGCGCGCCGCGTCGGGCGGACTGAGCCAGAAATTCGGCCGGTCGGGCGGGTCCCTGGGCCCAGGATCCGATGCGCGAGGTGCAGGACAAGCTGCGAGGGGCGCTGGACAAGCCCCGCCAGGCCTTGGACGACTTCCGGGGCGCGATGGAGAAGCTCTGGAAGACGCGCTGACGCCGGAGGCCTCCCGGCGACGCCGG
>DASYQW010000311.1 GCA_036005065.1 Candidatus Methylomirabilota bacterium
CCCCCCTCCGACGGCCCTCCCGGCAAAGCCGGGCCCTTCGCCATTCGGCGAAGGGATCGGGTCTGCCTCCCCCCGAGAGACCGGCGAACGGGCGCCGCGCCGCGGAAATCATGTCACGGTGCACGGCTAGAGGTATTGGCCGTAGCGGATCTTCACCACCACGTCCCGCACGCGTCGGAAGTCGTCCACCGCGCGCCCGATCTCCCCGGTCGTCACGCGCCCGGGCTCGGCACCGGAGCCGGCCAGCTGGACCTTGGCCTCGAGGGCGCGCCGTATCACCTCGGACACCTCGCCGCCGCTCATCCCGATCAGCCGCGGCACGAGCACGTCGTAGTCCAGCGCCTCGAAGAGCGGCCGCTGCGCAACCATCTCGGCGCGGCGGCGGACGATGTCGATGATCTGGCGCAGCGCGGGAGCCTCGGGCAGCGGCACCTCGATCAGATGATCGAGACGGCCGGGGGCGATGAGGGGGGACTCGATCCCGTCCGGCCGACTCGTGGATGCCAGCACGAGGAGCGACGGAAAGGCCGCCAGCCCGTCGAGCAGCTCGCACAGGTTGCTCACGAGCGGCCCGGCGGCCTCCCGCGCGCGCTCGGGTGGCAGCAGATGCTCGAGCGAGAGGGCATCGGCGTCGTCGAAGAAGATGACACCCTTTCCTTCCGCGGCGGCGAGCTGGAAGACCTCCTTGATGACCTCGGCGGCGTTCGGTCCCACCTTCGACGTCAGCGTGGTGAGACGGAGATGGTAGAAGAGCGCTCCCGAGATCGTGGCCAGAGCCTTGGCCAGGAGCGTCTTGCCGTTGCCCGGCGGCCCGTAGAGCAGCCCGCCCCGCGGCGGGTCGATCCCCCACTTGCGGTAGAGCTCGGGCATGCGGAGGGTGTAGGAGAGACTCGAGATCGCGTCCTTGGCCGGCTCGGCGCCGCCGATCATGTCGAAGGTCACCTCGGGCCGGGGCGCCACCTCCACCCGTCCGCGGAGGTCGCCGTACTTCCCCTCCAGCTTGGCGATCAGGTCGTCGAGGCGGCGCTGAACCGTCCACTCGAGGGCCGGCACGGCTCGTCGCTCAGAAATGCGGCGTCGGGCCGACCTTCGGCATCACGCGCTCGGCCTTCTCGAAGACCCGATCCTCCACCAGGATCGGCACCTTGGCCCGGAGCGCGAGGGCGATGGCGTCCGACGGCCGGGAGTCGATCTTCAGCGTGGTGCCCTGGGCGTCGAGGTGCAGTAGCGCGTAGTAGACGTCGTTCCGGAGATCCGTGATCACGATGCGCTGGAGCGAGGCCTTGAGGTCGGTGAGCAGGGTCAGCATGAGGTCGTGGGTCAGCGGGCGAGGCGGCGTGACACCCTGGAGCGGAATGGCGATGCCGTTGGCCTCGAAGTGGCCGATCGTCATGACGAGGTTGCGCTTGTCGCGCTTGCCCTGCAGGACGACCAGGGGCTGGCGGGACTGGGGATCGAGGAGGACCCCGGTCACCTCGGCTTCCTGGGGGCCGGAGCCGGGCGGCGCCTTCTCGGGGGTCTCCTTGGCCCCGACGGTCAGCAGGCCGATCGTCAAGAGCACCCCGACGGTGGCCGCTCTGCCGACACGCATGGCCCTGCTCCTTCCCGGCGAGCCGACGGTCTCCGTCGCCACGCCTACGGCGCCGCGGCCGCCGCTCTCGCCCCTCACGGTCGGCTGCCGCGCCGCACCGCCAGTATACACACGGGGTATGAGCCTTTCCTAGTGCGGGGCCAACTGATTTCCTCGGAGGGGGCCTCTACGGCCCCCTCCGAGGCCTCCCCCAAGGACCGTTGCGGCGGCAAAGCCGCCGCTCGGAGCGGAACACCAACCGTCAGCGGTGGGGCAATCCGCGGTGCATGATCGCTCCCGACAGGCACCTTGCGACCCCTGGACTGTCAGCGTGGCAGGCGCACCGCCAGCACACAGGCGCCGCCCAGGCAGACGGTCAGGACGGCGAACATGACGCTGTAGCCCAGGACGTGGGCCAGGTAGCCGAAGCACATGGCGCCGGCGGCGTTCCCGGCAAGGATGAACGCGCTGAACACCCCGATCATCCGGCCCCGGCGCTCCTCCGGCGTCACGTCCATCACGAGCGCGGTCAGGGCCGGGTAGAGGAACCCGTGGGCCGCCCCCGCCATGATGCCGGCGAGGATGAAGATGGGCAGGGCGGAGAGCCCGGTCCAGGCGACCAGCGGGCTGCCTGCGGCCAGGAGCGCCGCCGCTCCCGCCTGCAGACCGAGCGCCGGGATGATGATCGGCCGCCGGCCCAGGGTGTCGATCAACCGTCCTCCGAACACACGCACGCCCATGGCGGCCAGCGAATAGGCCACGGCGAACAGCCCGATTCGCGCCACCCCGAGGGCCGAGGCATGGGTGGGGAAGAAGGTGAAGACCGTCCCGAGCCCGAGGCCGAAGATGAAGCCGAGCGCCATCGGAAGCCGGGGCGCGGTCAGGACGGCACCGACCAGCCCGGCCAGCCCTTCCCCGTCGTCGCGCGGCAGCGACGCTGGCTCCTCGACGCGGCTCGAGACGAGCAGGGCGGCGGTGGCGACCGCGGCCGTCGCCGCGAAGAAGACCGGGAACCCGAAGGCCCGCACCACGATCTCGCCGAGCGCCGGACCCGCGGCCGTCGAGATCAGCCCGGACACTCCGAAAATCCCGAGGGCCTCCCCGCGCCGGTCGGCCGGCACCAGGTCCACCACGACGGTGAAGTTCGCCACGAAGTACATCGAGTAGGCGAGGCCCTGCAGGATCCGCAGCACGGGAAAGAGCACCAGGGCGTCGGGGGCGGCGCTGAAGGCGAGCGCGGCCGCCACCGCCACCGCCGCGCCGCCCACCATGAACGGACGCCGGCCGGCTCGGTCCACCCAGGCTCCGACCACGGGCTGACAGAAGATCGCGGTGGCGCTGTAGAGACCCATGATGAGCCCGAACTGGGCCTCGGTCGCCCCGAGCTCTTTGAGGTGGAGCGGCAAGAGAAAGAAGGCCGAGAGATTCGTGAAGAACAGGAAGTTGCCGACCGCCGCCTGCAGGAAGGCGGGGGTGAGGATGGGGGACGAGGGCGGCATACCGAGCCGCATTGTAGCCCGGCAGACATTTCTTGACCCCCCGAGAGGGGCCGAGCTAAGCTCGGCGCACGACCGTGGTCGACGAACCGACGGCGCGCTTGCGGCTCGGCCCCGCCGCCAACATCCTGCTGATCGGGGTGATCGTCGGGAGCGTCGCCGGTGCCGTTCTGGAGACGGCCGAGCCGTTCGCCGGCCGCCACCGCGCCTGGCTGCGGTTCCTCGAGCTGGTGACGCTCGTGGTGTTCACCGCCGAGTACGTCGTCCGCCTGTGGCGCGCGTCCAGTGACGAGCCGGGCGGCGCCGCGCCCTGGCGAGCCCGCCTCCGCTACGCCGCGTCGCCGCTCGGGCTCATCGACCTGGTGGCCATCCTCCCGCTGGTAGCGCCGGTGCTTCCCCTCGGCCCCGACGGGCTGCGCGTCCTGCGGCTGGTCCGGCTCCTCAAGCTGGCGCGCTACGCGCCGGCTCTGTCGCTCTTCGCGGCGGTGCTCCGCAACGAGAGCCGGCCGCTGCTGGCGGCGCTCATGGTCATGGTGGTGCTGCTCGTGTTCGCATCGGCCGTCATGTTCGGGCTCGAGCGGGAGGCGCAACCCCAGGTCTTCGCCAGCATCCCGCACACCATGTGGTGGACGATCGTGACGATGGCGACCGTGGGCTACGGCGACGTCGTTCCCATCACGGCGGCCGGCAAGCTGTTCGGCGGCATGGTGATGATCCTCGGGATCGCCATGTTCGCGGTCCCGGCCGGCATCCTGGCCACCGGGTTCGCCTCCGAGCTCCGCAAGCGCGACGTCGTCGTCACCTGGCAGACGGTGGCGAAGGTGCCGCTCTTCGCCGAGCTCGACGCCGCCCGCATCGCCGAGATCGCGCGGCTCCTGAAGCGGGAGATCGTGCCGGCCAAGTATGTGGTCGTGCGCCGGGGCGAGCCGGCCGAGGCGATGTTCTTCATCATGTCCGGCGAGCTCGAGGTCGACCTCCAACCCCAGCCGCGGCGCATGGGACCCGGCCACTACTTCGGCGAGATCGCCTTGCTCCGGGACACCGTGCGTACCGCGACCGTGACCACCATCACCGAGTGCCAGCTGCTCACGCTCGATGTGGCGGACTTCCGGCG
>DASYQW010000312.1 GCA_036005065.1 Candidatus Methylomirabilota bacterium
TCCGTCTTCAGCAGGGCGATCTTGTACTTCATCCGCAACCTCCGCCTCCTACCTTAGCGCACGCTACCGCCGTTCGCCTAAAGGCTCGCGCTCAGCGGCTCAGCGGCCGGGCTGCGAGCATCGCGAGCACCCGGTCCGCTAGGAGGAGCGCCGGTTAGCCGCACGGGTGACGCAACCTGTACGCATCGCTGCGATGTCGGACGGCGCTGATATCCACCATTCGTACGTTGTCGTCGATCGAATAAATCACGCGGTACTCCCGATGCGAATTCTCCAAAGGTTCTCGCTCCTTGGAGCTCGACGCATCCTCGGGGTTTGGAATTCGACGCCAGACCTTCGATACGCGCGATGACCCATCGCCCACTCCGGTCTCAAGCCGTTCGAGCTCCGGGCGACCCGACCGCGCAACGGAGTACTCAACCACGCCAGCGACGCCGACGGCCCAATAGACGCTTCTTCACCGCCTCCAGCGATTCCCGAGGCTCGGACGCGCGCTGCTTAGCCAGCGTGCGGTCGTAGAAGTCTTCCCGCAGACGGCCCTGCTTCTTGAGATCGATCTGAACGCCGTCTTGCGACCTGAGTTGTCGACCACGAACTGAACACCCTTCACCATTGCCCGTCAGCCTCGCGTGTGTTGGCGACTACGGTGCCAGGCACACTGGATGAACACGGAAGCCGTCCGACGACAAGAGGCCGGAGAGCCGCTGATTATCGCCCGCCGGATCTGCATGCGCCCAGCCGACGACGATCGCGATCCAGCCGCCGCGCAGGCCGGAGCTTCGCTCAGAGATGGCGGCCGCCCAACGTTTGTCTCGCGCGAAATCCTCAGGCTTTGATGGTAGCAGATCCGACCACATAATTCTCGAAACGCGATCGATCAGCTCCTTCTTGGACTTGAGTTCTGGCCGGGGGTCGGCGCTGCCCATGTACTCGCGCATCGTACGGCTACAAGGCGTAACGAGCCGCTCAAGCAAGTTGCGCGCGAGGCGCTTCGGGAACTCGTCAGCGTCCGCTCCGTATCGGCGTCTGAGGTCCGCCTCCTGAAAACCCATTTCTAACCACAGTCGATCAACGCTTGGGAACCGGTTCATATGGCCATCTCCCTCCCATGCGAGCGCAAGAGAAAGCTCACGACGGTCTTCGCCGCCGAGGAAACTCCAACGCGATCCGAGTTCCTTTTCTATCCAGGGTCGCCACTCGGCGAGGCGCTCAAAGACGGACTTCTCCCATTCGACTGCAATGAAGTCGGGCGCTGTTTCTTGCTTGGCGAGTTCCTCGAGTACAAAACTAGTCCAGCCAGTCGGCCACGAACACGTTGTACTCCCGAGAGGCGGAAGCGCCGCGGTTCGAGCAGAAGACGAGCCGGGCCCCGTCGCGCGAAAACATGGGAAAGGCCGCGAACGACTCGGCGAAGGTCACGCGCTCGAGCCCGGTGCCATCGCGGCGGACGAGGTAGAGCGCGAAGTTGAACCGGCCGGGATCGTGGACATTCGACGCGAAGACGATCCGCTCGCCGTCGGGATGGAGGAACGGCGCCCAGTTGGCGGCGCCGTTGGCCGTCACCTGTCGCGAGCCCGTCCCGTCGGCGTGCATCGCGAACAGCTCGGCGCGGAGCGGCCGCACCAGACCGCGCCGGAGATCCTCGCGGTACTCCGCGAGAACCGCCGGATCGGAGGGGTGCCACCCGCGCCAGACGATCTGGCGTCCGTCCCAGGAGAAGAATGGGCCGCCGTCGTAGCCCGGTCGGTCGGTGAGGCGCCGCACGTCCCCGCCGTCGGCCTCGCAGACGTAGAGGTCGAGGTCGCCCTCGCGGAGCGACGTGAAGACGACGCGCCGTCCATCGGGCGAGACCGCGCCTTCGGCGTCGTAACCAGGGTTGGCAACGATCCGCCGAAGGTCACTGCCGTCGGGAGCGCAGGTGAAGAGGTCGTAGTCGTAGAGCGGCCAGACGTAGCCGCGCGAGCGGTCCGGCGGCGGCGGGCAGTCGGGGTCAGCCAGGTGGGTCGAGGCGTAGAGGATCCGCCGGCCGTCAGGAAAGAAGTAGGCGCATGTGGTCCGGCCCTTGCCGGTCGAGACGAGGCGGACCTGGCGGCCGTCCGCCCGCATGGTGAAGATCTGGTCGCAGCCGAACGGCGGCCGGGTGGACTGGAACACGAGCTGCTCGCCGGTCCAGTCGAAATAGGCCTCGGCGTTCTGGCCGCCGAAGGTGAGCTGCCGGAGCCCGGCGAGGTGGCGCTCGCGGGGGTCCCGGGCCGGCGCCCCCTGCGCCCGGGCGCGCCGGGCGGCCACGTGCTCCCGGACCGCGGCCGCGGCCCCGGCGAGTCCGAGCCGCAGGAGGGTGCGCCGGTCCAGCGCCCGGTCGAGCACCGCGCCCTCACCTCCGCTGCTCTAGCGTGGCCTGCACGGTATGCTCGACGCCTTCGCGCACGTAGGTCACCTCGATCGTGTCGCCGGGCCGCCGGCTGCGAAGGGCGAACGTGAGGTCGTCGAGCGTTCGCACGGTGACCCCCGCAAAGCGGACGATCATGTCGCCGGTCCGGAGCCCGGCACGGTCGGCCGGGCTGCCGGTGCGCACCCCGCCGAGCCGCACGCCAGGCGCCGGCTGCTCGGCAAAATCCGGGACGACGCCGAAGAACGGGCCGTAGCCTCCGCCGCTCACTGGCGGAGCAGCCGCCGGAACACGGACGAAGGTCAGCCGGTCGTCCCGGTCGGCCAGCGCGCGCACGGTTCGGTGGGCGACGGCCACGACTTTGCGGAGACCGTCGGCGTTGACCTTGTCCCAGGTGTCGCTCGGCCGATGGTAGTCGGGGTGAGTCCCGGTGAAGAAGAAGACGACCGGTCGCTCCCGGTTGTGGAAGGCGGTGTGATCCGAGGGCCCGACCCCGTCGCCGCGCAGGAGGAGCTTCACCTCGAGCCCGACCGCCGCCTGCTCGACGAGCGCGCGCAGCCCCTGGCCGGTGTCCACGCCCATCGCGTAAAGCTGGTTGTCGCGCATCCGCCCGACGCTGTCGAGGTTCACCATCGCGACCGTGTGCTCGATCGGCACCGGCGGGTGGCCGACGTAGTGGCTCGACCCGAGCAGCCCGAGCTCCTCGCCCGAGAAGGCCGCGAAGACGAGGCTCCGGCGCGTGCCGCCCCGGGCGAAGGCCTCGGCCAGCCCCATCACCGCGGCGGTTCCGGAGGCGTTGTCGTCGGCGCCGGGGTGAACCTCGTCCGCCTGGGCCGGAGCGAGCGAAAACGGGCTCCCGCGGCCCAGGTGATCGTAGTGGGCGCCGATCACGACGGCCTCCTCGCGCAGGGCGGGATCCGTTCCGGGCAGGAAGCCGAGGACGTTGGCCGTCTCGCCCTGCTCGCGGACGAGCGCGACGCGGACCCGCGCGGACACGCCTGGGACCGGGCGTGATCGTGGCGTCAGCGACCGGTCGATGTCGGCGTGCAGCCCCGCGAGGCTCTGGCCCGCCGGCGCCAGCATCGCGCTCGCCACCGCCCGCGTCGCGCTGACGGCCAGGAGACCCCAGGCCGGCGTCGTGCCGCGAATCGGCTGGGGGCTGTCCTGGGATCGTCCCGGGTTCTCGACGATCGCGATCGCGGCCGCACCATGCTCGCGGGCGTTCAGCACCTTGTGGCGGAGCTCGGTGTAATGGAAGTGTTCGGCTGGCCGGAAGGGGCCGTGGGGGTTCCGTTCCTGCGGCTCGCCGGTCATCACGAGGACGACCTTGCCCCGGACCTCCACCCCGGCGTAGTCGTCGTAGCCGAGCGGCGGAGCGGTGATTCCGTAGCCGGCGAAGACGAGATCTCCCCGGGCCTCTCCGTCGTCGGAGAAGGTGAAGGGGAGAACGTCGCGTGAGGGCGCGAAGCCGCGCGGCGGGCGCCCGGGGACCGAGACCTCCACGAGGTTCCCGTGGCCCAGCCGGACGCCCGTCAGCACCCGGAAGCGCTGGAAGTATGTGCCGCCGTCCCCGAGCGGCCGAAGACCGATCCGCCGGAAGTGGTCGGCGATGTAGCTCGCGGCGCGGTCCGCCCCGGGTGTGCCGGCGGCGCGGCCTTCCATCGTGGGCCCGGACAGCTCCCGCACCCAGCCGAGGAGACGCGCGGCGTCGGGCAGGGGCTCGGTGGCCGCCCCGGCGACCGCCCACCAGGCGGCCGCGAGCGCCAGAACGGCCGAGAGCCCGCGTCGGCGGAGCATCAGCGGGGGAGGTGGATCGCCCTGAACCCCTCGGCGTAGGTGTAGCCCTGCGGCTTCCCGACGTCGGCGGCCCGCTCGCGCACCAGCCCTTCGACGGCGGCGAAGTCCTTGAGCTGGCTCGCGTGGCAGCGGAGGGCGGCGAGCTTCCGGTCCATCGTCTCGGTAATGTCGACGATGGTATCCGGCTCGGTGTAGCCCATCAGGTAGACCTCACGCACTTTGTGGGGCTGGAAGCCTTCCTGGAGGAGCTCCGGGAAATGCAGCCGGTCCCGGGCGTACGGATAGACGGCGTCCAGCGCGAGCCGCCCGGCGTGGCGGTGGTCACGGTGCCCCCCGTAGGGGTTGAGGGTCGGATACGGGTTCTGGGTCACGAGCCGGTCCGGCCGGAAGCGCCGGATGGCCCGCACGACGTCGCGCCGCGCGTCCCGGGTATCCTCGAGCTCGCCGTCCGGGTAGCCCAGGAAGACGAGATCCTTCACGCCGAGCGTGCGGGCGGCCGCTCGTTGCTCCTCCTCCCGGATGACCGCCAGGCGCTCCGGGGTCATGTCGGGGTCGTTCGAGCCCCTGTTCCCGTTCGTGGCGATGCAGTAGAAGACCTCGACCCCGTCGCCACCCCACCGGGCGACGCTGCCCGCGCAGCCGAACTCGGCGTCGTCGGGGTGTGCGACGACGACCAGCACCCGCCGAACCTCCGTCATGGTCCCTCCTCGTGTGGCGAGCCGCCCGGGCGGCCTTCGCCCGGGCCCTTTTGCCCCGCGCCCGCTCCACTTTACCACGTCGTCCCAAATGATATTTTCGATTGACCGAACTATAACAACGGTTTATGATTTTCCTCGACGCCTGTTTGGGGGGACCGACCGAGACCATGAAAAAGGCAAAGTCCGATTACCTGATCCAGTCGGTCAGCCGTGCCTTGGACATCTTCGAGGCCTTCACGATCGGCCAGGAGGAGCTCGGGGTCACCGAGCTTTCCCGGAAGCTCAAGCTTCACAAGAACAACGTGTTTCGCCTTCTGGCGACCCTCGAGACCCGCGGATACGTCGAGCAGGACAAGACCACCGGCAATTACCAGCTGGGAATGAAGATCTTCGAGGTGGCGAGCGTGTTCCTGCACCAACTCGGGCTGGCCAAGCAGGCGCGCGGGGTTCTGGAGCAGCTCGCCGCCGAGACGCGGGAAACCACGTACCTGGCGGTCCTCGAGGTCCCCTGGGTCGTGTGCCTCGACATGGTCGAGACTCCCCGGGCGGTCCGGGTCACATCCCAGCTCGGCCGGCGGCTGCCGGCCCACGCCGCTGCGCTCGGGAAGGCGCAGCTGGCGTTCCGCCCCCACGACGAGCTCGAGCTGCTCTGGAAACAGCACGAGCCGATCGGGGTCACCAGCCGGACGCTGACGGATCTGGGCCGACTCGGCGAGGAGCTGCGACGAGTGGCCGAGCAGGAGGTCGCCTTCGAGGACGAGGAGCTCGAGCCCGACGTCCGCAGCGTAGCGGCTCCCATTCGTGACTATGCCAAGCGGGTCGTCGGTGCGATCGGCGTCACCGGGCCGGCGTTCCGGCTTCCGCTCGAGCGCCTCCAGGAGGAGCTGGCGCCGCGCGTCAAAGGCGCCGCGCATCAGGTCTCGAAGCGCCTCGGCTATACCGTGATCCCGGGCTGAGCCGGGTGCCACCGACGTTACTCCGCGCCCGGTGATCCGGCCTTCCCGCCGAGACATCGTCAGCCCGCGCGACCGCCTCCGCCGCCATCGCCGGCGAGCGTTGCTCGCCACGCTGGGGCTGGTGGCCTCGCTGAGCGGCGTCGGCGGGCTTCTCGCGGCCCCCCATGAGCTCGCGTCGGTCCGCCTGGCCGGGGTCAGCCTCGCCTGGTGGGCAACGCTGGCGGCATACGGCGCCGGGCTGGTCGTCCTTACCTTCCGCCCGCGCGCCCATGACCGCCACCGCGAGCCGGGATAGAGCGTGGCGCTCGGCGGTGCCCTTCGCCTCGCCGCGGTGTGGCTCTCTCCCCCGGTCCTCCTCGCCGTCGGCCCGTCGCTCCTCACGGACGGCAGCCGGGGGCTCTGGCCTCTGCTGGTCCTCGCTGGCGGGGCGGTCCTGGTGGTCACGGTGCTCGCTGCCCCGTGGATCCGGCTCCCGCCGACCGCGGTCACCGTGGTCGATCTGGCGCGCCACCGCTTCGGGGATGAGCCGGCACTCCGTCTCCTCGTGCTCGCCAGCGCCGGGTCGGCTCTGCTGTTCTTGTGGGCCGAGCTGGCGGCTGGCCGCGAGCTCGCGGAGACCGCGGGCTGGTCTCCGCCCGGGACGATCGGAGTGGCGGCGATCGCCCTCGCGCTGTTCGCGTGGCGGGAGGATGTCGCCAGGACCGTAGCGGCGATCGGAGGCGGCCTGGTTCTCGTCGGGCTCGTGGTCCCTCTGGGGATCGTCCTGGTGGCCACCGGCCCTGCCTGGCCACGGGTCTGGGCCGAGGTTGCCTCGCGCTCGCGCGCCGTCTTCTCGGGCGACGGGATCTGGGTGCGCGAGGGACGTGCCCTCTGGGGGCCCGGGGCTGAGCTCACGGTGGAGGTCAAGGAAGAGCAGCGGGTGACGCTCCTTGGACCAGGCCACGTGCGGGTCATGCTCTGGGAAGGCGGTGGCTGGAGCCGCGCGGTCACGGAGCCCCTCGAGGTGACGCTGCGGCCCGGTGACCGGGTCGTGGTGCCGCGGGGCTTCCCTGTCCGGTTCCAGGCGGGCCGGCCCATTCCGGGGGCACCGAGCGGGCTGGACTGGCTGGAGCCACCCGGCCGGCGAACGGACTGGCGAGCGCTGGCCGGGCTGGGCGTCACGGTGCTGGTGGGGGCCCTGGGTCTCGCCCCGGTCCACGCGGCGCTTCCCGCGGGCCGCCCGACGGGCGACCGCGCCGCGGGGCTGGCCGCCCTGTTTGTCACGCTCGGCCTGGTCGCGGCCATGGCGTGGAGCCTCTATGCGGCCTGGCTCGTTCCGGAGATCTATACGGGCGGGATCGCCGGGAGCGAGATTTACGAGCTCCCGACCAGCGTGCCGGCACTCGGGGGGCTGGGGATGGCCCTGAGGTACGCGACGCTCTTCGGGCTCGCGGGCGGAGGCGCCGCGGCGGCCCTGGCCACGCTCGCCGCCGTGCGGCGTGACCTTGACGGGGGCAATCGGCAGGGCCGGGGCCACGGGCTCGCGACAACCGCCGCCGCGCTCGCGACGACCGGCCTCCTGGCCGTGTTTCTGCCGGCATCTCCATGGCGGCTCTTCGAGGCCGCGCTCGGCCTGGCAGCCGCCGGGGGCGCGCCCGCCGCCATCCTGGCGTGCTGGCGCGAGCGGCTTTCCCCCCGCGCGCTGGCCCTGGGCGCCGGCGTCGGCGTCGTCGTCTACGGGATGCTGACGCTGGTCGCGCTCGCCGGCCTGGACGTCCCCCCCGGCACCCGGTGGCTCCGCTGGCTTGCCGCGTGGCCGGCGCTCGTCGCCATGCCGGTCAACGCGGCCGTGGTCTGGCTCCTCTCGTCCGCGCCGCGCCCATCTCGACGTAGCCCGCTTCCACCCGGCTTCGCCGACCTGCACGACTGAGCGACGCGGATGAGCCGAGCCGGCTCCGCCCGCCTTGACCCCAACCGGACGGCCGGGCTAGGCTTGGCGAGTCCTCCGACCGCGGCGCTGGGAATGCATGGTGCTCGCCATGGCGACGACGTCATCGTTGGCGCCGGCTCGTCCGGCGCCGTCCTGGCCGCGCGGCTGTCCGAGGATGCCCGTCGGAGAGTGCTGCTCCTGGAGCCGGACCCCACCAACCTGACCTGCATCATGATCGGCGAGCGCGTGGCGGACTGGCGCTCAACGGCTGGACTCCCGACACCACCCATGGAGGATGACCCATGACGATTGACGGTTACACGAAGGCCGTTCTCACGGTGATTGCGGCAGCCCTCACCGGCATCGCCCTCAATCTCTTGATAACCCCGGCACGCTGGGCACCGGCCATCCTCCCTCAGGCCGCCGAGGCTCAGGCGCGGAACTGCGTCTCGATCTCTCGAGAGCCCGCGCCCGAGGCCTGGGGCAAGCTGGCAGCCGTGACCCGAGCGTACTTGGTGTTTGAAACCAAAGACGTCATTCGCCTGGCGAGCATCTCGGCGTACCAAGCGGCGACCCCCGAAGCAGGAACGCCGACGGGGTGCAAGCTGATCGAGATCAAGCGAAGCCCGTAACGCGAGGCGGCCGCAAGGTCCTGGAGGCCCACGGCCAATCCCACGAGCCCGTCCCGCCCGCAGGATCGCTCGGGAGGGCGGGGGCGCCTCTGCCAGGTCTTGCACGCGGCGTGCTCTTCGGCAACAATAACCACGTTCCGCCCATGGCCAGCGATCGGATCGTCATTCGGGGCGCCCGCGAGCACAACCTCAAGAACATCGACCTCGAGATCCCCCGCGACCGACTCGTCGTCATCACGGGCCTGTCCGGCTCGGGGAAGTCCTCGCTGGCGTTCGACACCATCTACGCCGAGGGACAGCGCCGCTACGTCGAGAGCCTGTCCGCCTATGCCCGGCAGTTTCTCGAGCAGATGGAGAAGCCCGACGTCGACTCCATCGAGGGCCTCTCTCCGGCCATCTCGATCGAGCAAAGGACGACCTCGAAGAACCCGCGGTCGACCGTGGGCACGGTGACCGAGATCTACGATTACCTGCGCGTCCTCTACGCCCGGGTGGGCGTTCCTCACTGCCCCCGGTGCGGCCAGGTCATCGCGGCCCAGACGGTTCAGCAGATGGTGGACCGGGTGCTGACGCTCTCGGCCGGAACCCGGATCGTCGTGCTGGCCCCCGTCGTGCGGGGCCGGAAGGGCGAGTACCGGAAGCTCTTCTACGACTTGCGTCGCCAGGGATACAGCCGCGTCCGGGTCAACGGGACGGTGCGCGAGCTCTCCGAGGAGATCGAGCTCGACAAGAATCGGAAGCACACGATCGAGGTCGTGGTGGATCGGCTGGTCGTGAAGGAGTCGATCGCCCCCCGCCTGGCCGACTCCCTGGAGACGTGCCTCAAGTTGGCCGAGGGTGTGGTGGTGGTCGAGATGGCCGACGGGGGTGAGGCCTTCGTCTTCTCCGAGCGCCTGGCCTGCGCCCGTTGCGGCGTATCGTTCCCCGAGATCTCGCCGCGCATGTTCTCGTTCAACAACCCTTACGGCGCCTGCCTCGAGTGCGGCGGCTTGGGCACCCGCTTCGAGATCGACCCCGACCTGGTGGCGCCCGATCCGCGGAAATCGCTGAAGGAGGGGGCACTGGCGCCCTGGGCGGGTCGGGAGTCCGTCTTTTTCAAGCAGACGCTCGAGGTGCTGGCCCGCCGGCGGCGATTCAGCCTGGGAAAGCCCTGGGGGGACCTGTCCAAGGCCACGCGCCAGCTCATCCTGCACGGAGCGGGCGAGGAGGGCGGGTTCGAGGGCGTGGTCGGCGTGCTCGCTCGCCGGTACAAGGAGACGACCTCCGAAGAGATCCGGCTCGAGATCGAGCGTTTCATGTCCGAGCGACCCTGCCCGGTCTGCAAGGGGGGACGGCTCCGGCCGGAGAGCCTGGCCGTGCGGGTCGCCGGGCGCGCGATCCAGGAGCTCTGCGCGCTCACCATCAAGGACGCGGCACGCTTCTTCGAGACCCTGAACCTCGGCGAGCGCGAGCTGGCCATCGCGCGGCGGGTCCTCAAGGAGGTCCGCGAGCGGCTCGGTTTCCTCCAGAATGTCGGGCTCGACTACCTGACCCTCGACCGGGCGGCGGGGACGCTTTCGGGCGGAGAGGGCCAGCGGATCCGGCTGGCGACCCAGATCGGCTCCAGCCTGGTCGGGGTGCTCTACATCCTCGATGAGCCCTCCATCGGCCTCCACCAGCGGGACAACCGCCGGCTCCTCGACACCCTCCTCAGGCTCCGCGATCTCGGCAACACGGTACTGGTCGTCGAGCACGACGAGGAGACGATCCGATCGGCCGATCACGTCATCGACCTCGGCCCCGGCGCCGGCGAGCTGGGCGGCTACGTCGTGGCGACGGGGACGCCCGCCGAGATCATGGCCGACCCGAAGTCCCTCACCGGACGGTACCTGGTCGGTGAGCTGTCGATCCCCCTGCCGCTCATCCGGCGCCCGGGAACCGGCAAGAGCCTCACCGTGCACGGGGCGCGCGAGCACAACCTGAAGAGGATGCCGATCCGGATCCCCCTCGGCACCTTCATGTGCATCACCGGAGTGTCCGGCTCGGGGAAGTCCACACTGGTCAACGACATCCTGTACCGCGCGCTGGCTCAGGTGTTCCACCGGGCCCAGGAGAAGCCGGGCGCCCACGATCGGATCGAAGGGCTCCAGCACCTCGACAAGGTCATCAACATCGATCAGTCCCCGATCGGGCGGACGCCCCGCTCCAATCCGGCAACGTACACCGGGGTGTTCACGTTCATCCGCTCGCTGTTCGCCCGCACCCTCGACGCCCGGGCCCGGGGCTATCAACCCGGCCGCTTCTCCTTCAACGTCAAAGGGGGGCGCTGCGAAGCGTGTCAGGGCGATGGGCTCGTCAAGATCGAGATGCACTTCCTCCCCGATGTCTATGTGACGTGCGAGGTGTGCAAGGGGAAACGCTATAACCGCGAGACCCTCGAGATCCGGTACAAGGGGCGGAACATCGCCGAGGTTCTCGAGATGACGGTGCGAGAGGCGCTGGTCTTTTTCGAGGCCGTGCCGCCGATCAAGCAGAAGCTCCAGACTCTCCACGACGTCGGCCTGGACTACATCCGCCTCGGCCAGCCGGCCACCACGCTCTCCGGGGGCGAGGCCCAGCGGGTCAAGCTGTCGGCCGAGCTGTCGCGCCGGGCGACCGGGCGGACCCTCTACATCCTGGACGAGCCGACCACCGGCCTGCACTTCGCGGATATCCAGCGGCTCCTCGACGTCTTGAACCAGCTGGTGGACCAGGGGAACACCGTGGTGGTGATCGAGCACAACCTCGACGTGATCAAGACTGCCGACCACATCGTCGATCTCGGTCCCGAGGGCGGCGACGAGGGCGGTCGTGTCGTGGCCACCGGGACACCCGAGGACGTCGCTGACCAGGCGGACCGGTCCTACACGGGGCGGTTCCTGGGCCGGGTTCTGGCAGCCCGATGAGGCGGCCCGGGCCGATGCGCGTCGCCCCGCGTCGTCCTCGGTCGTCGGCGGGCCTCAACGTATGCGGCATACGCCTCGGCCCGCCTCCTCCCTGCGTCCTAGCGGGGCTCGCGCCTCGGCCCGGTTCCACCGGGCGAACGTTGGGCTCTGGGCACTACCCTGGCAGCCCGATGAGGCGGCCCGGGCCGATGCGCGTCGCCTGCCGCCGTGTGGCCCGATGAGTTGGCTCGGGCCTCTCTCCGCGCTCGCCTTGGCTGCGGTCGTCCTCGGACTCGCGCTGGGCGTCGGGGGACGCGTGGCGTCGGTCGCGGCCCAGTCGTCCGAGGACGAGGAGGCGCTGAAGCGCGAAGCCTACGTACCGCACCCGGAGTTCCACCCCTTCCCGGATCAGGAGCAGCTGGCCGTCGAAGCGGTCACGCTCATCCGGGTCCGGCGGTCCGAGCAGAGCGAGGCGCTGGTGGCACGGGAAGAGAGTGGCTGGGAGCACGTCGTCCTGGAGGGCTACCGTCTCACCTTCTACAACCAGCCCCGCCAGCCCCTCCGCCGGGGCTCCGGCCGGCACGTCATCGTCCAGGACTGGTCGGGCGGTGCGCATTGCTGCTTCGATTACTACGTCCTCCACGTCCAGGGCGTGCAGGTGCGGCGGGAAGGGCTGATCCGGGGGGGAGACTGTAGCCTCCGCGTCGCCGACCTCGATCAGGATGGGAACCTGGAGCTGATCGCCTGCGACGCCCGATTCGCCTACGCGTTCGACCTGCCCTTCGCGGACTCGCCGCTGATCCCGCTCGTCTACGCGTTCCGGGACAAGGGTTACCTGGCCGACAATCGCCGATACCCCCAGGTCTTCCGCTTCCGCATCGCCCAGGAGCGCCGCCGCCTGGCCGAGGCCCAGCAGTCCGGCGACAGTCGCGGGGCTCGGCGGGCGGTCATCAGCCTGCTGCTCCACATGCTCTACGCGGGACGCGTGACCGAGGCGTGGTGCACGTTCGAGCGGTCCTACCGGTGGGCCGACCGGGCGGCCGTCCGGCAGGAGGTGCTGGACGGCCTCAAGAAGGCGCCGGATCCCGACGATCCCCGGGTGCCTCCCGTCGATCTGAGCTACGCGCTGGCAACGCCGGGCCGCTGCACCTGAGGCGGCCCGGGCCGGGGCCCGTCGCATCTCGGCGTCCTCGGCCGGACCGGCTGGGTCGCCGGCCGACCGCCGGCTGACGGCTCCTCGCCTCCTGTGCTAGGATTCGTATACCGCGCTTGACCCCCGCTCACCTCCCGAGGAGGCGAAATGGCCATCGACATCTCCCGCATCCGCAACATCGGCTTCGTCGGACACGGCGGTGTCGGCAAGACGTCGCTGGTCGAGGCGATCCTCTTCCGGAACGGCATGACCAATCGGCTCGGCCGGGTCGATGATGGGACCGCCACCACGGACTTCGACCCCGAGGAGGTCAAGCGCAAGATCTCGATCAATACCGCGGTGGCGTTCTGTGATTACAAGGACCACCGATTCCATCTCGTCGACATGCCGGGGTACGGCGATTTCATCGCGGAGGCGCGGGCCGGGCTCCGGGTCGTGGAGGGCGCGGTGATCGTCGTCGACGCGGTGGCCGGGGTCGAGGTTCAGACGGAGAAGGTCTCCAAGTTTGCCCAGGAGTACGGGCTGCCGCGGCTCTGCTTCGTCAACCGCATGGACCGCGAGCGCGCCGACTTCGGCCGGGCGTTCGAGTCCATCCAGCGCCGCCTCAAGGGCCGCTTCGTGCCGCTCCAGGTGCCGGTGGGGCAGGAGGCGGGTTTCCGGGGGGTGGTCGACGTCGTGCGAATGAAGGCCCACGTGCTGAGCGACGGCAAGATCGCGGAGGTGGACATCCCCGCGGACCTGGCAGCCTCGGCGCGCGAATACCGGGAGAAGCTGGTGGAGGCGGTCGCCGAGACCGATGACGACCTCCTGGCGCGGTACCTCGACGAGGGGAGCCTCGGCGAGGAAGAGGTGATCAAGGCGCTCCGGGCGGCCATCGGCGCCGGCAAGCTCGTGCCCGTGCTCTGCGGCTCGGCGGCGAAGACGCTCGGCGTCCGTTCGCTGCTCGAGCTGGTCATCGACTCCTTCCCGTCGCCAGCGGACCGCGGGGCGATCGAGGGGACCGATCCGCGCACCAAGGAGCCGGTCACGCGGGCGCCGAGCGTGAAGGAGCCGTTCTCCGCGCTCGTGTTCAAGACCTTCACGGACCCGCACGTCGGCAAGCTGACCCTCTTCCGCGTCTTCTCCGGCACCCTGAGCGGCAACTCGCAGGTGTACAACGCCTCGCGGGAGGCGCGAGAGCGGGTGGGACAGGTCGCCTTGATGCAGGGCAAGGAGCAGCGTGGCGTGGACGTCCTCGGCTCCGGTGAGATCGGCGTCGTGGCCAAGCTGAAGGAGACTCTCACCGGGGACACGCTCGCCACCGAGGCGGCCCCGGTGGTCTTTCCCGCCATCGCGTTCCCGGAGCCTGCCATCTCCTTCGCCCTGCAGCCCAAGGCCAAGGGCGACGAGGACAAGATCTCCAACGCGCTGGCCCGTCTGGCCGAGGAGGACCCCACCCTCCGCTACCATTACGATCCCGAGACCAGGCAGCTCCTCATCTCGGGGGTCGGGCAGCTGCACATCGAGGTCACCCTCGAGCGCATGAAGCGGAAGTTCAACGCCGAGGTCAATCTCCTGCCGCCGCGCATTCCGTACAAGGAAACGGTCAGGGGTCGGGCTCAGGTCCAGGGCCGCCACAAGAAGCAGACCGGGGGCCGCGGGCAGTTCGGCGACTGCTGGATCGAGATCGAGCCGCTGCCCCGCGGAAGCGGGTTCGAGTTCGTCGACAAGATCTTCGGCGGCTCCATTCCGCGAAACTTCATCCCCTCGGTGGAGAAGGGTGTCCGCGCCCGGCTCGAGCGCGGGGTGCTGGCCGGCTATCCGGTCGTCGACGTCCGGGTGACGCTCTACGACGGTTCGTACCATAGCGTCGACTCGTCGGACATCGCCTTCCAGCTCGCCGGGCAGGTCGCCGCCGAGAAGGCCGTGCAGGAGGCCAAGCCCACCCTGCTGGAGCCGATCATGAACGTCGAGGTCACCGTGCCGTCCGACCTGGCGGGAGACGTGATCGGCGACCTGAACAGCCGCCGCGGGAGGATCGCGGGGATGGAGCCGAGCGGCGAGACGACGGCGGTGCGCGCCCAGGTGCCGCTCAGCGAGATGCTCAACTACGAGCCGAACCTCCGCTCGATGTCGGGCGGCCGCGGCAGCTATTCGATGGAGTTCTCCCACTACGAGGAGCTGCCGGGGATGCTCGCCGAGAAGGTGGTGGCCGAGGCCAAGAAGGAGCGGGAGGCCAAGGCCGCGGAAAAGCACTGACCCCGCGCCTGCCCGCGGCGGCCCGGTGAGCTACGGCGGCCCGCGCCTCGGGCCGTTCGGGGCCGGCGGGCCCGGTCCGACCGTCTCTCGCACCTTCGCGATGAGGCGGGTCAGGCGAACCGGCTTCTCGAGCCGGCCGACGATGTTGAGGCCGGCCTCGGTGATCGGCCGGTCCGGATCGTCCAGGTAGGCGGACACGATCAGGATCGGGATCCGGCTCCAGTGCGGGTGATCGCGCACGGTGTCCAGGAATCCCCACCCGGACAGGCGCGGCATGTTCAGGTCGAGAAGGATGAGGTCGGGGAAGAGGTCCCGGATCAGCTCCAGCGCCGCCATGCCGTCCTCCGACCCCACCACGGCGTAACCCGCGGACGTCAGCGCCTCGGTCCACACCGCGCGGATCCGGGCGTCGTCGTCGACGACGAGGACCCACTTCCGCGGGACGGTACGTGCCTCCGGTAGCACGATCAGGAACACTACGGAGGGGCGGCACCGGTGTCAAGTCCGGCCCCCCACGGCGCGCTCCGGGCAAGCCGGCGGGCGCATTTCCCCTTGACACCGCCGATCCCGGCCCCCGATAGTCGGCGCGGGGGCGCCTGCCTCCGGAGGACGGCCGCCATGCCCGAACCCGACGACGAGCTGATCGCCGAGACTGCCAAGACCCTCTATGTCCGCGCGCTGAAAGTCCTGCCGCCGGACGTGAAAGGCGCGCTGGCGCGGGCCCACGCCCGGGAGACCCATCCGCGAGCGCGCGAGATCCTCGGCACCATGCTCCGGAACATCGACGTCGCCGAGACGCATGGGCTCCTGGTCTGCCAGGACACGGGAACGCCGGTCTTCAAGGTTCGCGTCGGCCGCGCCTTCCCCTTCGACCGGCTGGGAGGCCACGCCATCGCCGAGGCGCTGGCCGAAGGCGTGCGCCGGGCCACGGTAGAGCATCCCCTCCGCTCCAGCATCTGCCATCCGCTCACCCGGGAGAACCCGCAGACCAATACCGGCTGGCGGATTCCGGCCATCGACTGGACGTTTCTGCCGGATGGCGACACGCTGGAGCTGGCCATGATGCCCAAGGGGTCGGGCTCGGAGAACATGTCGTTTCTCCGGATGCTGCCGCCCGCCGCCGGCGTCGCCGGGATCAAGCGGTTCGTCCTCGAATGCGTCCTCGAGGGAGGCGGGAAGCCGTGCCCACCCACGATCGTCGGGGTCGGGATCGGCGGGACCGCCGACCTGTGCATGAAGCTCGCCAAGGAGGCGATCTGGCGCCCGGTCGGCGAGTCCAACCCCGACCCGGACCTGGCGAAGCTGGAGGCCGAGCTCCTCGAGGCCATCAACATGTCGGGCCTCGGCCCCATGGGGCTCGGCGGGGATACCACGGCGCTGGCCGTGATGGTCGAGGCCGCCTACACGCACATCACCCAGAACCCGGTGGCGGTGACGCTCCAGTGCTGGCGGGGCGAGCGCGCCTCCGCCCGGATCCAT
>DASYQW010000313.1 GCA_036005065.1 Candidatus Methylomirabilota bacterium
GGCGGTAGATCTGCTCGACGGCGGCCGTGGCCACGAGGTTGAAGTTGCCGGCGCCGCGCTTACTGGTGGACAGCGACATGACGAAGTACTGCCGCGGGCTCGACAGCACGTAGTAGTGCTGCCGCTTACCGTCTACTTCGCCGTGGAACTCCAGCCCTCTCGTCAGCGTCTTGACGTTGAGCATGCGTTGCTCCTCGTCGGCGGAGTCGAATGAACGATCGATGGTCGTGTCAGCTTCGAACAGCGATATGGGGAGGCCTCGGAGGGGGCCCCAGTCTCGATCAGTGGCCCCCTCCGATCAGTCCCGGAAGTGGCAGGAGACCCAGTGCCCCGACACGCCCTCCTTCAGCGCCGGCTCCTTGTCGGCGCAGATGGGGAACTGCCGGATCGGGCAGCGCGTGTGGAACCGGCAGCCCGACGGCGGGCGGATCGGGCTCGGAACATCGCCCTCGAGCAGGATCCGCTGGCGCTTGATCTCGGGGTCGGGGATCGGGACGGCCGAGAGAAGCGCCTCGGTGTAGGGGTGCCGCGGGTTGGTGTACAGCTCCTTGGCCGGCGCAATCTCGGCGATCTTCCCGAGGTACATCACGGCGACCCGGTTCGAGATGTGCTCGACGACCGAGAGGTCGTGGGCGATGAAGAGGTAGGTCAGGTTGAACTGTTTCTGGAGATCCTCCAGGAGGTTGATGACCTGGGCCTGGATCGAGACGTCGAGGGCGGACACCGGCTCGTCGGCGACGATGAGCTTGGGCGACACCGCCAGGGCGCGCGCGATCCCGATCCGCTGGCGCTGGCCGCCGGAGAACTCGTGGGGATAGCGTCGCATGTGGTCGGCGTGGAGGCCCACCGTCTCCAGCAGGTGGGCGACCTTCTGCTCGCGCTCGGCCTTGTTCTTGGCCAGCTTGTGGATGATGAGGGCCTCGCCGACGATCGAGCCGACCGTCATGCGCGGGTTCAGCGAGGCGTAGGGATCCTGGAAGATGATCTGCATGTCGCGCCGGAGGGCCCGGAGCGACCGCTTGTCGAGCGTGGTGACGTTCTTGCCCTCGAACCAGACCTCGCCGGCGGTCGGCTCGATGAGCCGGAGGATGCAGCGCCCCGTGGTGGACTTGCCACACCCCGACTCGCCCACCAGTCCCAGGGTCTCGCCCCGGTTGATCTCGAAGTTGACGCCGTCCACGGCGTGCACCCGGGCGACCTCCCGCGAGAAGAGACCACCCTTGATCGGGAAGTACTTGACCAGATTCTTGACGCGGAGGAGCGGCTCAGCCATGGGTTAGTCCTTTGTCTCCGTGGTGTGCCGGCACGGCACTCTAGTAGAGCCAGCAGGCGACCCTGTGCCCTGGCCGCACTTCCTTCAGGGGCGGTTCCTTCTCGGTGTACATGGGCTTCACGTACGGGCACCGCGGGGCGAACCGGCATCCTGGCGGCACGTCCAGCAGGCTCGGCACCACGCCGGGAATGGCCTCCAGCTTCTGCTTCTTGGTGGCGGCCAGGTCGATCCGGGGGATCGACCGGAGCAGCCCTTGCGTGTAAGGGTGCAGCGGCTCCTTGAAGAGCTCTTTGACGGGAGCCTCCTCGACGACCTTGGCGGCGTACATCACCATCACGCGCTGGGCGGTCTCCGCGATGACGCCCATGTCGTGAGTGATCAGCATGACGGCCATCCCGAGCTTGGCCTTCAGCTCGTTCAGGAGGTCCAGGATCTGGGCCTGGATGGTGACGTCGAGGGCCGTGGTCGGCTCATCCGCGATGAGGAGCTTCGGGTTGCACGACAACGCCATGGCGATCATGACCCGCTGGCGCATGCCGCCCGAGAGCTGGTGGGGGTACTCCTTCACCCGCCGCTCCGGGTTCGCCATGTGGACGAGCTTGAGCATCTCGACCGTCTTGTCCATGGCCGCCCGCCGCCCGAGCCCCTCGTGGAGGCGGATGGCCTCGGCGATCTGCTCCCCGATCGTGAACACGGGGTTCAGGGAGGTCATCGGCTCCTGGAAGACCATGGAGATCTCCTTGCCGCGGACCTTCCGGATCTGGGAGGGGGGCAGGGTGACCAGGTCGCGTCCCTGGTAGAGGATCTGTCCCTCCACGATGCGGCCGGGCGGCATCGGGATCAGCTTCATGATCGAGAGTGCGGTGACGGTCTTGCCGCACCCGGACTCCCCCACGATGCCGAGGGTCTCGCCCTTGTCGATGTGGAGGTCTATGCCGTCGACCGCGCGGACGACCCCTTCGTCCGTGAAGAAGTACGTCTTCAGGCCCTTGACCTCGAGCAGCCGCTCGCCCATGAATGCTCCTTACCAGCCCCCGGTGACTTCGCGGATGGCTGAGATCGCGCGCTCGACGTCCTCCCCGTCCACATCCTTGTGCGTCACGCAGCGGATGCCGGTGGGACCGGCGGCTCCGAGCTTGACCTTTCGGGCGGCGCAGCCCTCGATCAGCTCGGCTGCGCCGCCCGGTCGGTCTACCTGGAAGATCACGATGTTGGTCTGGACCCGCCACAGGTCGACCCGGAGGAGCGCGAGCCCGGCGAGGCCCTCCGCGAGCCGCCGGGCGTTCCGGTGGTCCTCGGCCAGCCGATCCACCATCCCGTCGAGGGCGATGAGACCGGCGGCTGCCAGGATCCCGCCCTGCCGCATGCCGCCGCCCAGGAGCTTCCGGACGCGGCGCGCCCGGGCGACGAACTCCCGGGGGCCGACGATGAGGGAGCCGACCGGGGCGGCCAGGCCCTTGGAGAGGCAGAACTGGACCGTGTCGACGACCGCGCCGTACTCGCGCGGGTCGCGCCGGAGCGCGACGCAGGCGTTGAAGATGCGGGCGCCGTCGAGGTGGACCGGCACACCCTGCTCGCGGGCGACCGCCGACACGGCCCCGACCTCTTCCGGGGTGAAGGCGACGCCGCCGTGCCGGTTGTGGGTGTTCTCGAGGGTGACGAGCCCGGTGACGGGAACGTGGATGTTCTTCACCCGGATGGCGGCCCGGACCTGGGCCGGCGTGGGGAGGCCACGTTCGGTGGAAAGCGGCAGCGTCTGGCAGAGCGAGAGGCGCGCGATCCCACCGACCTCGGCCCGGATGACGTGAGACTCGGCGTCGGCGATGACCTCTTGCCCCGGCTGCGTGTGGGTGAGGACGGCCACCTGGTTGCCCATCGTTCCCGAGGCGACGAAGAGGCCGGCCTCCTTGCCGAAGCGCTCGGCGGCGCGCGCCTCGAGCCGACTGACGGTCGGATCCTCTTCGTAGACGTCGTCGCCGACCTCGGCCGCCGCCATGGCGGCGCGCATCGCGGGTGTCGGGGTGGTCAGCGTATCCGACCGGAGATCGACCGTGTCATGCATGCCGGGGCTCCTCGCGGGGCGGCGGGCCGAAGCCCGTCTGCCCCTGCCGGGCGCGTCGAGACCACTCGCTGGTCGGGTACTCCTCGACGAGCCGGCGCAGGGTGGTGGCGGCTTCCTCGGTTCGTCCGAGCCGGGTCAGGGCCTCGGCCTTCTGGAAGAGGGCCTGGGGCGCCACCGCCGTGCGTGCGTATTCCTTCAGGACCGAGTCGTAGCGCTGGATCGCCGCGACCAGGTTCCCCTGGCGGACGTAGTAGTCGGCGATCCAGATCTCCTTCTGGGCCAGCCGGAGCCGGCAGGCCTCGATCTTGGCGATCGAGTCGGGAGCGTAGCGGCTCTCGGGGTACTGCTTGACGAGCTTCCGGAATTCGGCCAGGGCCTTGGCGGTGAGGGCCTGATCCCGCTCCAGGATGGGCATCTGGTCGAGGTAGCTTCGGGCCAGGCGGTACTGGGCGAGATCGGCGATCGCGTGGCCGGGGTAGAGGCTCATGAAGGCTTCGAACTCGCGGGTCGCCCGGTCGAACTCCTGGTCGCGGTAGTAGCTCTCGCCGAGGAGGAACCGGGCTTTGGGGACCAGGGTCGAATCGGGGTGGCGCTCGACGAGCTTTCGGAGGGCGTCGCGCGCGGCTTCCTGGCGGCCCCGCAGGAGATCGCGCTCGGCGTCCTCGTAGAGCTTGGCCGCGGGCGGCAGCGTGTCCGGACGGCTCCGGAAGAGCGAGCAGCCGCCGAGGAGAGGGAGAACGGCGAGGGCGAAGACGCCCAGCCAGGTACCGGGGTGACACGAGCGACTATGGCTGACCACGGGCCTCC
>DASYQW010000314.1 GCA_036005065.1 Candidatus Methylomirabilota bacterium
GCGCTGCACGAGCGGTCGGCGCGCCACGAGGGGCCGTTCGTGAAGATCAACTGCGCGGCGCTGCCGAAGGACCTCATCGAGTCCGAGCTGTTCGGCCACACCAAGGGCTCGTTCACGGGCGCCACCACCGAGAAGGTCGGCCTGCTCGAGGAGGCGCACAAGGGCTCGCTGCTGCTGGACGAGATCACCGAGATGCCGGTCGACCTGCAGGCCAAGCTCCTGCGCGTGCTCGAGGAGCGCGTGGTGCGCCGCATCGGCGCCGCCAAGTCGATCCCCGTGGACTTCCGCCTCATCTCCTCGAGCAATCGCAGTCCCGAGCAGGCTGTGAAGGAAGGCCACCTGCGCCAGGACCTCTACTTCCGCATCAACACGGTGGCGATCGAGATCCCGCCGCTGCGCGAGCGCCGCGAGGACCTGCCGATCCTCGTGCAGGCCTTCCTCGGGCGCTACAGCGCCAAGCACGCGCGCGTCATCGACTCGATCGAGCCGGAGGCGTACCGGCGGCTGCTCGCCTACCAGTGGCCCGGTAACGTGCGCGAGCTGCAGCACGCCATCGAGCGCGCCGTGCTCGTCGCCCACGGGCGCGAGATCACGCTGGGCGACCTGCCGGAGTCGTTGCAGCACGGCGCGGGTGACCACGGACCGGCGGGCTCGATCGCGCCTTCCGAGGTGCCGTCGGGCTCGCTGGAGGAGATCGAGCGCGCCTCGATCCTCAAGGCGCTGGAGGCCACGCGCTGGAACAAGCAGGCCGCGGCCGCACTGCTCGGCCTGCGGCGGCCCACGCTCTATTCCAAGATGCGCAAGCACGATATTCCGCAGCGCCGAGCGTAGGGTCTGCTCACATGGGGGGCCTCGAAGGGCCCCCCAAGCCCCCCATTTTCTCTCGGCAGCGCCCCGGCGTAGCCGTGGCGCTCCTCGGGATTGGCCGGAGTTCTTTCGTGACGACCCAGCCGGGGAAGTGCGGCCGCCGTCCAGACCTGGATGCCCCGAAACGCTGCAGCGTGCCGTCGGAGCCGAGGCGCTCTCGGGGGCGCTCTTCGAAGACGCGGGCCTCGATAGACTCCTCGTCGTGATGTTCCCATCCTCTTCGAATTCCCGCCTGAAACGTGAGCATGCGGAGGTTCGTTGCCCAAGGTTTGAGCAGTAGCGTCGGCCTCGCCCGCGGTTGATTTCGCTGATTTTCGGCCGGTTCCGGGCGGTGGGGGTTCGGCATGGGCGTTGCTCGGCGAGCGGTCGGGAGGGTCGCGATGAAAAAGATCGAGGCAGTCATCAAGCCGTTCAAGCTCGATGACGTCAAGGAAGCGCTCACCGAGATCGGGGTCATCGGGATGACGGTGATGGAGGTCCGGGGGTTCGGCCGGCAGAAGGGCCATACCGAGCTCTATCGGGGCTCCGAATACACGATCGACTTTCTGCCCAAGGTGAAGGTCGAGATCGTCGTGCCCGACCACGTCGTGGCCAAGGTGGTGGAGACGATCATGGCGGCCGCCAAGACCGGCTCCATCGGCGACGGCAAGGTGTTCGTCCTCCCGGTGGAGGAGTCCGTCCGCATCCGGACCGGCGAGCGCGGAGAGGAGGCGATCTAGACCGCCTCCGCCCTCGGACGCGGACCGTCGGATGAGCCCCGAGACCCTCCCGTTTCCCCCCACCGCCGACCTCCTCGACCCCGCCGTCCCCGAGCCCACCGGCCTGCCGGCTCTGGCCGAGCTCGGCTTCGCCGACCCGATCGGCGCCCTCCGGAACCTCCGGCGCCTCGCCGAAGGCCCGCGCCAGCGGGAGCTGCTTGCCGCCGTCTTGCCGCGTCTCCTCCGTCACCTCGGCGCCGCCGCCGACCCCGATATGGCGCTCAACAACCTCGAGCGCCTGGCCGCCGTCGTCATGGACCGGGTGGTCCTCTACACGCTCCTCTCCGACCACCCCGACGCCATGCAGGTGCTCGTCACCCTCGCCGCCACCAGCCAGTTCCTCGCCGACACCCTGGTCCGCTCGCCCCAGATCGTGCCCTGGCTCCTCGACCCGCGGGTCATGGAGCCCCGGCCGCGCGAGGCGATGCGCGAGGAGATCGCGGGGGCCGGCCGGCCGTTCCGGACCGAAGAGGGGCGTGCCAACGCGCTCCGGCGCGTCAAGCGGCGAGAGCTCTGCCGGATCGGGCTGCGGGACATCCTCGGCGACGCCGACCTCGTGACGACGACGCAGGAGCTCTCGAACCTCGCCGACGCGTGCCTCGAGCAGGCCTGGGCGATCGTCGAGCCGGGGCTGACCGCGCGCTTTGGCATCCCGCAGCACGGGCCCGGTCTCCCGACCGCCTTCGCCATCATCGGGCTGGGCAAGCTCGGCGGCGAGGAGCTCAACTACTCGTCCGACATCGACCTCTGCTTCGTCTACGAGGCGGAGGGCGAGACGGCGGGCCCCGAGGTGGTCCAGAACCGTGTCTTCTTCGCGCGGGCCGCCGAGCGCATCCTGGCGGTGCTGACGACGATGACGGAAGAGGGCGCCGTCTACCGCGTGGACCTGCGGCTGCGGCCCGAGGGGACCGGCGGCCCGCTCGCCTTGCCGCTCGCCGGATACCGGCAGTACCACGAGACCCGCAGCCTCTTGTGGGAGCGCCAGTCCCTCATCAAGGCCCGCCTGGCGGCCGGGGACGAGCGCCTCGGCCGGGCCTTCCTCGAGTTCTGCCGGGGGATCGCCTACCGGCCCGGGATCGAGCGCGAGGCGGTGAGCGAGATCCAGGCCGTGAAGTCGCGGATCGATCGCCTCCTCCGGGCCCGGGGCCGACACGAGCGTCACGTGAAGCTCGGGGTCGGCGGGATCCGCGAGATCGAATTCCACATCCAGGCGCTCCAGCTCCTCTACGGCGCCCAGGACCCCTGGCTCCAGGAGCGGAACAGTCTTCGCGCGCTTCATCGCCTGGCCGAGCGCGGCTACCTGTCGTGGGAGGAGTCGGGGCGGCTCGCCCGCGCCTACCGCTTTCTCCGCACGGTGGAGCACCGCCTCCAGCTCCTCCACGCGCTTCAGACCCACACGCTTCCGGGTGACGCCGTCGAGCTGGGCAAGCTCGCGCGCCGGCTCGGCTACGCGGGGGATTATGCGACGGCGGGGGCGCGCTTCCTCGCCGACTACGACGCGACCCGGCGCGGCGTCCGGGCGGCCTTCGAGGAGTTCTTCGAGGCGCCGCCCCTCCGCGCGCCAGGGCCGCCCCCATCGGATGGGAGGGCGCTACAGGCGGTGGGCTTCGCCGACCCCGAGCGCGCCCGCCAGAACCTCCGGCTGCTCTGGGAGGGGCCGCCGCTCGTGCCCGCGCCGCAGGCCGTCCGGACCGTCCTGGCCACGCTGCTGCCGGCTGTTCTGGAGGCGCTTCGGGGTGTGCCCGATCCCGATGGGGCCCTCAACGCCCTCGAGCGCTTCGTGGCGGCGGCGGGTCCCCGGACGGCGTACCTCGCCCGGCTCGCCCAGGACGGCGCCCTCCTGCGGCGAGTGCTGACGCTCTTCGTCCGCTCCGACCGCCTCGCCCAGTCGCTCATCACGCGGCCCGAGCTCCTCGACGAGCTGGCCGATCCGGCGAGCCTCACCCGGCGTCCCGCCAGCCGCCTTCGCGCCGCCTTCGCCGCCTTCGAGCCGCCGGGCCTCGACGCGCCGGACCGGCTACGCCTCTTCAAGCAGGCCGAGGAGTTGCGCATCGGCTGGCAGGACGTGGCGGGCACGCTCTCGGGTCCGGCCGTCTCCTGGGCCTTGACCGAGCTGGCCGAGGCGTGTCTCGGCCTCGCCTGGGACTGGGCCGAGACCGAGGCGATGGGCCGGTTCGGGGAGCCCGTGGCGGCGGGGGCGCCGGTCCCGGCGCTGGTGGTGGGGATGGGCAAGCTCGGCGGCCGCGAGCTCGACTACGGGTCGGACCTCGACGTGGTCGTGCTCTACGCCGCGGACGGCCAGACCAAGGGACCGGAGGTCGTGCCGGCCCACGTCTACTTCGACTGGCTCATCGACCGGCTCTTCGCGCTGCTGACCGCCATCACCCGCACCGGCCAGACCTTCCGCGTGGACCTCCGCCTCCGACAGGGCGGCAAGGGGACGGCGCTCGCCCATTCGCTCGCCTCGCTCGACCTCTACCTCGAGCGGGAGGCGGCCCTGTGGGAGCGCCAGGCGATGGTGAAGGCCCGTCCCGTCCGCGGCGACCGCGCGCTCGCGCGGGCGTTCCAGGCGATCCGGCGCGCGCGCGTCTTCGCTCCGGGGCTCTCGGAGGCCGAGCGGGCCGAGATCCACCGGGTCCGGATGCGCATGGAAGTGGAGCTCGGACGGGAGCGCCCGGGGCGCACCCATGTGAAGTTCGGCGCCGGCGGCCTCGTGGACATCGAGTTCCTGACCCAGGTCCTCCAGCTCACCCACGGCGCGCGCCACGGCGCCCTGCGGACGCCGTCGACGCGCCGAGCGCTCCGGCGGCTCGGGGACTTCGGGCTCCTGCCGGCCGACACGGTCGAGGCGCTGCTCGCCGCCTACGAGTTCCAGAAAGGGCTCCTGCGCTCGCTCCGGCTGGCCCAGGCCCGGCCGCCGGACTGTCTGCCGGCCGCGGGCCAGCTCCTCGCCCGCCTCGCGCGCGAGGCCGGGCTCGAGAGCGGGCGCGCGCTCCTCGAGCGATACCGGGACGTGGCCGGCCAGGTGCGGACCCATTACCTGACGGCGGTGAGGCGCGCGTGATGGCGGAGACCCTCTACCTGGTCGACGGGCCCTCGTACCTCTACCGCGCTTACCACGCCATCACGCATCTGTCCACGTCGCGGGGGGTGCCGACGAACGCGACCCTCGGCATGACGCTGATGCTCTGGAAGATCCTGCGCGAGGAGCGACCGACCTACATGGGCGTCGCCTGGGATGCCCCGGGTCCCACCTTCCGCCACCAGCAGTTCGAGGGGTACAAGATCCAGCGTCCCGGCATGCCCAAGGACCTCGTCGACCAGCTTCCCTGGATCCGGACCACGCTCGAGGTGCTCGGGCTCCCCGTCCTCGAGGTCCCCGGCTTCGAGGCCGACGACATCCTGGCGACGGCCGTCCGGCGTCTCGGCGACCAGCCGGTCGAGCTGGTCCTGGTCACCGCCGACAAGGACGCGCTCCAGCTGGTCGGGCCCAAGGTGACGGTGCTGTCGGTGCTCGGCCGGACCGGGGAGCGGATCGTCTACGACACCGCGAAGGTCCTCGAGCGGTGGGGCGTGCCGCCCGAGAGGATCCCCGACGTCCTCGGACTGATGGGCGACGCCATCGACAACATCCCCGGCGTCCCCGGCGTGGGCGAGGTGACCGCGCAGAAGCTCATGCGGCAGTTCGGGAGCCTGGAGGCCCTCTACGGCAACCTCGCGGTGGTGACCGGGCCCAAGCTCCGGGAGACGCTGGCCCGGTATCGTGACCAGGCCTTCTTCTCGCGGCGGCTGACGGTGCTCGACGCCGAGGTCGCCGTCGAGATCGACATCGAGCGCTTCCGCGTCCGCGATCCCGCCTGGGAGCGGCTCCGCGCCCTCTGGACCGAGCTCGAGTTCTCGAATCTGCTCCGCCAGCTTCCCGCGCGGGCCGTGACGATCCCGACGGCCGAGGTCCCGCGCGTGGAGGAGGCGGGCTGGCGGGCGTGGCTGGCGCGGGCTGGCGAGGCGATCGCGCTCGAGCCGGTGCTGATCGGGAGCCCTCCGGACCAGACGCTCGTCGGCCTCGCCGGGTACAGCCCCGAGGCGGGCCCCGCCTATGTCCCGGGCTTCCCGGCGCTCCCCGCCGCCGGCCGGCTCGTCGGCCACGATCTGAAGGCGCTCTGCGGGGTCGCCTGGACCCGCGGCCCGGCGCTGGCCCCCGAGCGGCTCGAGGACACGGCCGTCGCCGCCTACCTCCTGAACTCGGGCCGCGCGGGCTACCCCCTCGAGGAGCTCTGCCTGGAGGCGGTCGGGAAGACGCCCCCGGGCCCGCTGGCCGCCCTCCTCGAAGGCCGCGCGCCGGCCGACGCCGACCCGGGGCTCCTCGCGGCCTGGGCCGGTGCGCGGGCGGAGGGCGTGTGGCATCTCTGGGTCTGCCAGCGGCCGCTGCTCGAGCGCGACGGCCTCGATCGGCTCTACCGGGGGCTCGAGGTCCCCCTCATCCCCGTCCTGGCCGCCATGGAGGCGGTCGGGATCGGAGTGGCGCCCGAGCGCCTCGGCGTCCTCGCCAAGGAGCTCGAGCACCAGCTCGACGCCCTGCTCCGGGACATTCACGCGCTCGCCGGGGAGGCCGTGAACCCGAACTCCCCGAAGCAGCTCGCCGTCGTGCTCTTCGAGAAGCTCAAGCTGCCACCGGTCAAGCGGACCAAGACGGGCTACTCCACCGACGTCGACGTCCTGGAGGAGCTGGCCCTCGGCCACCCGCTCCCGCAGAGGATCCTCGAGTACCGCCAGCTCAGCAAGCTCAAGGGGACGTACGCCGACGCGCTGCCGGTCCTCGTGCACCCCCGCACGGGGCGCATCCACACCTCGTTCAACCAGATGGTGGCGGCGACGGGGCGGCTCAGCTCGGCGGGACCGAACCTTCAGAACATCCCCATCCGCAACGAGCTGGGCCTCCGCATCCGGCGCGCGTTCATCCCCGAAGCGGGCTGGCGCTTCCTGGCCGCCGACTACTCGCAGATCGAGCTCCGGATCCTCGCCCATCTCTCGGGCGAGGAGGCACTGCTCGAGGCATTCCGTCGGGAGGAGGACATCCACACCCGCACGGCGGCCGAGATCCTGCGCGTATCGCCGGCGGACGTCACCCCCGAGATGCGGCGGCTGGCCAAGGTGGTGAACTTCGGCGTCCTCTACGGGATCTCCGGCTTCGGCCTGGCCCAGGCCGCCAGCATCGCGCGGGAGGACGCCCAGCGGTTCATCGAGGCCTATTTCGCCGCCCACCCCAAGGTCCGCGCCTACATCGAGCGGACCCTCGCCGAGGGGCGCGAGCGCGGCTACGTCACGACGCTCCTCGGCCGCCGGCGGTATCTGCCCGAGCTCACCGCGCGCAACGCCGTCGCCCGGGGCGGGGCCGAGCGGATGGCCGCCAACGCGCCCATTCAGGGGACGGCCTCCGACATCATCAAGCTCGCCATGGTGCGCCTGGCCGAGGCGCTCCAGGCCCGGGGGCTCCGGACCCGCATGCTCCTCCAGGTGCACGACGAGCTCCTGCTGGAGGTCCCCGAGGCCGAGCGCGCGGCGGTGCGGGCGCTGGTCCCCGAGATCATGGAGTCGGTGATGACGCTGGAGGTGCCGCTCCGGGTCGACGTGAAGGAGGGGCTCGACTGGGCGGAGGTGTGAGTTGAACTCGGAGGGGAGCTGTGCCCCCCTCCGATTCCTCCCCCCGGAGGTCGCGCGGGCAAAGCCCGCGCTCGGAGCGGAACATCTGGGGGCCGGGTGGTCAAGTACGAGCGCAACGGCCGTACACCGCGGATTTTTTCAAGGAGTGTGAGGATGGCGCGCTGGGTGTTCAACGAGGCGCACACGGCCGCGGAATTCTGCGTGCGGCACATGATGATCACGTACGTGCGGGGCCACTTCAAGAACCTCCGGGGCACGCTCACGTTCGACGCCGAGCACCCCGCCGAGGCGCAGGCCGAGGTGACCATCGACGCCGGGACCCTGTGGTCAGGGGAGCCGGAGCGCGACGACCACCTCCGGAACGAGGACTTCCTCGACGTCGCGCGGCATCCGACGATCGGCTTCCGCACCACGCGGGTCGAGCCGGTGGCCCGCCACGAGTACCGGGTCAGCGGCGACCTGACGATCCGCGGGGTCACCCGGCCCGTCACGCTCGACGTCCGGTATCTGGGGCAGGGCCGGTCGCCGTTCGACGACACGCGGATCGGCTTCACGGCCACCACCCGGATCAACCGGTACGACTTCGGGGTGAGCTGGAACGCCGACATGAAGGATCGTGGGGTCGTGGTCGGTGACGAGGTGCTCATCACGCTCGACGTCGAGGCGGAGGCCGTGGAGGAACCGCCCGCGTAGACAATGGGAGGGGGCCTCCGCGGCCCCCTCCCAGGCCCACCCCCGACCTCTCGGGCTGGGTGGGTGGGCCCGCGGGCAAAGCCCGCGCTCGGAGCGGAACACCAACCGTGGACGGTTGGGCGAGCCGTTGCGCGTGGTTACTCCGACAAGCGCGTAGCCGACGCCGGGAGGCGAAGGGTGCCCGAGTTCCGGTACGTCATCTGCGACGTCTTCACCCGGGAGCCGCTGGCCGGGAACCCGCTGGCCGTCTTCACCGACGCCCGCGGGATCCCCGAGCCATTGCTCCCGCGACTGGCCCGCGAGATCAACTTCTCGGAAACCGTCTTCGTCTTTCCGCCCGAGCGCGGCGGCCACGTGCGGATCCGCATCTTCACGCCGGCCAGCGAGCTGCCCTTCGCCGGCCACCCGGTGCTGGGGGCCGCCTTCGTGCTGGCCGCGCCCCTGCAGCTTCCGGAGATCGTCCTGGAGACGGGCGCGGGGCGCGTCCCGGTCACGCTCGAGCGGGAGGGCCCGCGGATCACCTTCGGCCGGATGACGCAGCCGATCCCGTCCGTCGAGCCGTTTCCAGCGGCCGGGGCCTTGCTCCAGGCCCTCGGCGTCGAGCGCTCGGAGCTGCCGATCGAGCTCTACAGTAACGGCCCGCGGCATGTCTACGTGACGCTCGCCGGCGAGGGCGACGTCGCCCGGCTCACGCCCGATTTCGCCGCGCTCGCCCGGCTCACCGCGGCGACCGCCAACTGCCTCGCCGGCGCCGGGCGGCGCTGGAAGACGCGGGCCTTCGCGCCGGCGCACGGGATCGCCGAGGATCCGGCCACCGGCTCGGCGGCGGGGCCGCTGGCCTGGCACCTGGCGCGCCACGGGCGGATCGGCTTCGGGGAGGAGATCGAGATCGCCCAGGGCGCCGAGATCGGCCGCCCCAGCACGCTCTACGCCCGGGTCGAGGGCTCGCGCGAGCGGGTCGAGCGGATCGAGGTCGGCGGGGCGGCGGTGGTGGTCGCCCGCGGCGAGTTCCGGCTCTGACGTCCGCCGTTATCCTTTTCTGCGCAGACGGATTCTGCCGGGCTCGAGCACGATGAGGTTTCCCGAGATCTCCTGGTCCGACAGGCTCTGTATCGCAGCCAAGACCGTGCGATTCAGAGTGGCGGTGAGCACATCATTGGGCAAGCGGGCGACGACGACCCCTGCGTGAGAGCCGAGTGGGAACCGCAGGATGTTGCCGAATCCGAGGTCCGCGGTCAGGAGAACGAGACCGCGAGACGTCGCGTACCGGAGAACCTCGTCATCTGAGGATCCTCGAAGGCCCACGTCGCGAATATCCTCGGCATAGATTCCCGCTTCGCGGAACGTTGTCACCAAGGAGCGAGGGAGATCCTCATCCACCACGAATCCAAGCATCTATGGGACGGCCCGGATCTGCTCCTCGCCGAGCGAGCGCGCCGCGTAGGCGAGCGCCGCCAGCACATCCTCTCGCTCGACGCCGTACTCGTCGCTTACTTGCTCGACGCTCATGCCACTCGCAAGC
>DASYQW010000315.1 GCA_036005065.1 Candidatus Methylomirabilota bacterium
CCAGATCGGCGATCGGCTGGCTGTCCCACCGGAGGCGCGGCTCGCGCGGGTGGTGGTCCTCCAGGAAGCCCTCGACCGACTCGGCGCGGCCGTCCCGCAGCCGGGGGAACGCCGGGAGCCGCCCGGCCACCTCCGCCGGCCCGTGACAGCCGGCGCACCGCCGGCCGAAGAGCCGCTCGCCGCGTCTGGCGCTCGCCACGAGCCGAGCGATTCGGTCGGGGAACACCGGCTGGCCCAGGGCGACCCCGGGGGTCACCGCGAGGCCGGCGCCGAGGTCGGTCAAGTAGGCCGTGATGGCAGTCGCCGCGCGCCGGGGGTCGGCCACCCGGTAATGAAGGGCCACCGCCTCGGCGGTCGCCTGGAGCAGCGTCATGACGCGGGCGTGAGGCGGCGGTAGCGGCCGGAGCTTGGGGAAGCTCGCCGCCCAGCCGCGAATCGCCTCGGGGTCGTGATGGCACGTTGCGCAGGCGACCGGGTTGCCGGGATCCGGCGAGACGCGCCACCAGCGGGCGCCCTCGGCGACGAGGTCTTCTTCGCCCTCGGCCGGCGCCGCCCAGACGAGGAGGAGGGCTGCCACGACCGCCAGGCGTCTCACGAGGGCCGCGAGTGCCGGATCGTGAGGATGCCGACGGTCAGGAAGCCCGTGGCGTACAGAGCGAGGAAGGGGAGCGCCCCGTAATTCCCCTCGCGCCAGAAGAGCCACGTGGTCCAGGCGCAGTAGAGGCCGAGCAGGATCTCGACCAGGCTCCCCACGCGCCGCCGGTCGACGTAGGCCTTCCCGCGCCATTGCCCGCCCTCGGGGCCAATCCCGAACTTCGGCGTGCGGACGAACTCGCGATCACAGCTCCAGAAGGCGCTCAGCACCGCCAGCGTGGTGCTCCAGGCCACCCCGACCCCGATCGTCATGATCGTCGGGAGTCGCCAGGCGTAGCGCCGCCAGTCGGGGTAGAGCACGCGCTGGCCGTAGACGAGCATCGTGCCGGGTCCGAAGGTGGCCACCCCGATCGCGACGGCGACCGCCGCCACGAGCAGGGGCGAGAGCTCGACCTCCCGCAGGCCGAGCACGGGGGCGGAGAGCAGCACGATCGTGAGCATGAGGGGGTGGATCATGTAGTAGGTGAGGTGCACCGCCGCCTGGTACTTGACCCAGACCGGGAGGGAGGAGCGCAGCACGGTGGGCAGGAGCTTGCGCGCCGTCTGGATCGAGCCTTTCGCCCAGCGCCGCTGCTGCGACTTGAAGCCGGTGATCAGGACCGGCAGCTCGGCCGGGCAGACGATCTCCGGCCGGTAGACGATCCGCCAGCCGCGGAGCTGGGCTCGGTAGCTCAGGTCGAGGTCCTCGGTGAGCGTGTCGTGCGTCCAGCCGCCGGCATCCTCGATCGCCGTCTTGCGCCAAACGCCCGCAGTCCCGTTGAAGTTCAGCAGGAGCTTCGCCCAGCAGCGCCCGGACTGCTCCACCGCGAAGTGGCCGTCGATGCCGATCGACTGGGCCATGGTCAGCACAGAGAACTCACGGTTCAGGTGCCCCCAGCGGGCCTGCACCACCGCCACCGTCGGATCGGCGAAGTGCGGGATGGCGCGGCGAAGGAAGTCGGCCGCTGGCACGAAGTCGGCGTCGAAGACGGCGACGAACTCGCCGCGGGCCTCCTTGAGGCCCGCCTCCAGCGCCCCGGCCTTGAAGCCGGCGCGCTCCGTCCGGTGGAGGTGCACGACGTTGATCCCCTCGGCACGCAGGCGGCGAGCGACCTCGGCCAGGATGCTCGTCGTGTCGTCGTCGGAGTCGTCGAGGACCTGGATCTCGAGTCGGTCGGCCGGGTAGTCGAGGCGGGCGACCGCTCCGAGGAGCCGCTGGGCGACATAGCGCTCGTTGTAGAGGGGAAGCTGCACCGTGACCGGGGGCCATACGGCCGGCGGCGATGGGGCGGGCGCCGCCTCGGCTCGGCGCCGGTGCCGGGCGTGGAGGACGACGAGGATGTAGGCGTTGAGCCCGTAGAGGAACAGGCCGAGCAGCACGGCCAGATAGGCGAGGCCCACGACCAATTGGATCGCCGACATGCGCACGATGGGTACGTCGGCTAGGGGGCTCGGCTGAGGACCCACCGTGTCTCCAGAGCCGCTCTCCGGCCAGCGCGTCCGGCTAGAGGGTCGAGACGACGGTCGTGCAGGCGCTTCCGAGCTTCGGCAGGTCCGCAACTGCGGCGGGCTCCCAGTCGATCACGACGCGGTCCCGGCGGGCGAATGGGCAGTACGGGTCGGCCTCGTGGAGCTTGCCCAGGACCGCCCGTCGGCCCGCGCAGCCGCCCCGGCACGGACAGCCGATGCAGGCGGCCGGCATCTCACGGGCCGCGACGAACTCCGCGCTCCCGGCGATCCCCTCCCCCAGCCGCTCGAGGTCCGCGAGCGTCAACTGGCTGGTCGGCCAGTAGGTGCACGGCAGGACCCGGCCGTCGGGGGCGACGCGGACCGTGCTCCGGCCGCACCCGGGCCCGGCGAAGCCCGGCCACCCGAGGACGGCGGCGAGCACGGGCTCGGTCGTCGCCACCAGGCGGGCGGCGCCGAGCAGCCGGCGGAAGCCCTCCCAGAACTCCTCGTAGCTCAGCGTGAAGCGGTCGGTCTTCGCCGGCTGATAGATGTTGACCCGGAGGTTCGCGCCGCAGGCGGCGGCGACCCGGGCGAGGTCGGCCAGCCGGTTGTAATTGGTTCGCATCATCACCGCGGTGACCGTGGCCGGCACGCCGAGCGTCGCGCAGCGCTCGATCCCGGAATGGACCGCGCGCCAATTCCCGGCGCCGCGGAAGGCGTCGTGCTCGCGCTCGGAGGGGAAGTCCAGCGAAAACTCGACACTGTGAAAGCGCTTGACCGCGTCGTCGGGGAGGACGTCCAGGCTCAGGCTGTTGGAGGTCATGCTCGTCTTGATGCCGCGCTCCCAGAGCGTCTCGAGGATGGCCCGATAGTCGGGGTGGAGACCGTTCTCGCCGACGCCCAGGTTCATCGACCGGATCGGGATGCTCGCGCACACGCGCTCGACGTCCTCCAGCGTCAACCGGTCGATCACCATGTCCGGCCGGTAGCAGTGCGGACACCGGAGGTTGCACTCGTTGGTCAGCCCGATGCCGACGGAGAACGCCATCCCGCTTCCTCCCTCCCGGTTTCCGTGGTGAGCGATCATGGCGCGACGAACCTGTAGCCTTGGCCGTGCGCGGTGAGGATGTGCACGGGATGCTCGGGATCTCCCTCCAGCTTCTGTCGGAGCCGCAGGACGTGCGTGTCGACCGTCCGGGTCGTGGGGAACCGCTCGTATCCCCACACCTCGTCGAGGAGCCGGTCGCGAGTGATGACCTCCCCCGGGTGCTCGACCAGGTAGTGGAGCAGGTCCAACTCTTTCCGCGTGAGGCGGATCTCCCGGCCGGCCTTGAAGACCTGACGGGCCCGAAAGTGGAGCCGGACATCACCGAAGGCGAACTCCTCGAGCCGCTGCCGGGGCCCCGGCCGCCGGAGCACCGCCCGCACCCGCGCCAGCAGCTCGCGGAGCGAGAACGGCTTGGTGACGTAGTCGTCGGCGCCCAGCTCCAACCCCAGCACCCGGTCGACCTCCTCCCCCCGGGCCGTCAGCATGACGACCGGGAGGTCGCGCCCCTTCTGGCGGAGCCCCCGGAGAACGTCCCAGCCGCTCATCTTCGGCATCATGATGTCGAGGATGATGAGGTCCGGGCCCTCCTTCAAGGCCAGGGTCAGCCCATCGGCGCCGTTCGTCGCCGACAGTGTTTGGTAGCCCTCGAAGCGGAGGTTGTCCTCGAGACCGCGCACCATCTCCGGCTCGTCATCGACGATCAGGATCCGCGGCACGCCGGCTCCTCATCCGGACCGGAGCGAGGCGAGCGGGAGCCACAGGGTGAAGCGGCTCCCCGCGCCGGGTCGGCTGTCGACGGTGACCCGCCCGCCGTGCGCCTCCGCGATGTGGCGCACCAGGGCGAGGCCGACCCCGCTCCCCCGACGTCCCTGGGTGTCGCTGCGACCCACCCGGTAGAACTTCTCGAAGATCCGCGCCTGCTCCTCCCGGGGGATCCCGATTCCCTCGTCGGCCACCGAGAGCGCGAGGGAGTCATCCTGGATCCGCGCGTCCACTCGGAGCACCTTCCGCCCCACCGAGTACTTGATGGCGTTGTCCACGAGGTTCGCCAGCGCCTGGCCCACCGCGTCGGCGTCCATCGGCACCTCGGGCAGGTCGGATGCGACCGTCACCTCGACGGCGAAGCCCTGCTGCGCCAGCGGATAGTCGAACACCTCCAGCGTTTCGCGCACCAGCGGGTCCACCGGCGTCGGTGAAAGGTCGTATCGCCGGCGGCCGCCCTCGATGCGAGAGAAGTCCAGGACGTTGTCGATCAGCCGGGAGAGGCGCTCGGCCTCGCGCGTGATGACGCGGTAGTATTCCTGCCGCTTCGCCTCGTCAGGGAGCCGACCCATCTCCAGGGTCTCGCCGAACATCCGGATGAGCGAGAGCGGCGTCTTCAGGTCGTGCGAGACGTTTGCCACGAAGTCCGCCTTGAGCCGCACCATCTCCGTCTCCCGCCGCACCAGCCGGTACGTCGCGACCAGGCCGGCCACGATCACGAGGAGCAGGAGGCAGAAGGCCGCGGTGAAGATCGTGATCTGGCGGCGGACCGCTGCCCGCGGGGACGTCCCCGGGGGCTGGTAGAGGGCGACCCGCCACTCGGGCAGCGCTTCCCCGAAGGCCACCGCGACGATCCGGTCGGCCGAGTCCAGGGGCTCTCGACTGTAGACCGGCCGGCCCCGGTGGTCCAGGATCGCCAGGATGGTGGTGGGCCGCTCCTGGGTCCCGAGCGCCGGCTCGAGGATCTCGCGCCGGAAGACCTCGGGGTTCCGGGTCACCGCCGCCAGCACCGGCGCGCCGGTGGCTGTCTTCAGCACGGCCGCCAGGAAGACCTGATCGCCCGCCAGGAAGTGGCGCCGGCCGCCCCGCTCCCAGAACCCCTGCGAGATCTCGCCCAGGAGCCCCACGAAGACGCCGGCGTCCTCGTCCTGCCAGGCGGCCGGGAAGAGGAGCTGGCCCCGGCGGTCGAAGAGATGGAGCCGCTGGACCAGGGGCACCGCGGTCGAGAGCTGCAGTAGCGCCGCCGGCGTGAAGTCGGGCGCCGCGATGATGGCGCGGAGGCGGGCGAGGATCTCATCCTCGGCGCGGGCCAGCACCATTTCGACCTTCTCCGCCGCCATGCTCGCCATGTCGCGGGCCTGCTCGCGGAAGAGCAGCTCGGCCGAGGTCTCCCACTGCCGCAGCGACAGGTAGCCGAGCGCCGCCAGGATCGCGGCCGCGACCAGGATGGCCAGGAGCGCGAAGGTGAGGAAGGCCTTCACCGGCCCCTCACCCGCCTCTCACCCGCCGGGCGGCTCGGCGAGGAGCGTCCCGATCACCCGCTCGGTCTCCGCATAGGCGCCCTCGCCGATGTGATCCACGGTCCATCTGCAATCCCGTTCGCCCCCCGCAGTATCGGGGCACCCGTACCGGACGGTTGTCACAACCATGTCAACGCTCTGTGTCGGGCTCGGGTCCGCGACCTCCCCCGGGGATCAGACGGCGTGGTGCAGCAGCCCCGCCCAGCCCACCCCCGCGGCCGCGCGCTGGCGCAGGGCGGGCTCGAGCCAGCGATCGACCCCGAGGACGCGGCCGGCGTCGGCGAAGGCGAAGCAGAACTGCGGCAGCGTCAGCAGCACCCAGATCCAGCCCCACTCCCCGGGAACGTTATAGGCCTGCAGCGCGATGTTGACCTGCCAAAGGAACCCCCCGAGCCCGGCCAGGCGCGTGAAGATCCCCAGGAGGAGGGCCACGCCCAGAGCCAGCTCAGTCACGAACGTCAGCATCCCGAAGAAGGCGAAGTTCGCGAGAACCACTTCCTGGAGGAACGTCGCCATCCAGGGGAAGGTCGGGTGGGCGATTTCCTGTTCGATCCAGCTGCGGAGCCAGCCGTAGTTCGCCCACGGAGGCTTCGACAGGGCCATCTGGAGGTAGAGCAGGCCGAACGCGATCCGGAAGAGCGCGAGCGGCCAGCCGGGGACGAGCGTCTTGAGGCCGAGCGGGGTGCCGTCCATCAGCGTGGCTCCTTGCGCGGGGGGGCCGCCCCGGGCGGCGCGGCGCGGGATCTCCTCGCCGCGCAGGTCCTGCGGGGAGCCGCCCCCATGATAGCGTTGGTGAGGCCGGCCACCCCGTCGAGCACCGGCGTGGGTGGCCCTCAGGAGCCGAGGACGCGAGGCGTCCGGCGATGCGGCCGTGGAGGCCGTTCGCGGCCGGGCTCACGGCACGTAGACGTCGGCGTCAGGGTAAAAGGCGTACCAGCCGAACCAGTAGACCACGTGGCCGCCGACGCGGGGCAGCGTCCGACCGGTCAGCGGCTCGAGCAGCTGCTCCTCCTCGACACGCCAACGAGACCCGGTGGTCGTCTCGATGAGCTCGCCCGGTGCAGAGCCGGACCGAAAAGTCAGCGTCCCGCGCTCGTAGGCCCTCGCCGAGCGCGTCTCCGCCGCGCCCAGGACGACGACGTTGGTCGTCTCCACGCGGTCGTTCACCACCGACGCCCGCCTGAACACGTCGAGCGGATAGGCCTTGTGGACAGCACCGATCCGGACCGCGAAGACGAGGTCCTTCGTCCGTAGCCGATCGCTGCGCGGCGAGACGGGGAACATCGTGTCCGGGCTGGCGAAGTAACGGCCATACGGGCGGCCCGGCGTGTAGTCTCGCGCGTAACCGGTCTTGAGGTCGAGGACGGTCGTATCGGGATGCTGGGTCCGCCACTCCTTCCAGGTCGTGATCACCACCGGCAGCACCCGGAGACGGACCCCGCTCCGGGCGAGGGGCCCGACCACGGGCTCCCCCTTGAGGTGATTCCACAGGGAATTCGTCTGGTGATCGTACATGAGCTTGTTCGAGCGGAAGAGCAGGCCCGAGGACCCGAAGGTATACGTCGTGCCCTGCGCTGTCGCCTGGAAGAGGGTCCCCGACCCGCAGAGCGTTCAGTAGGCGAGGGCGACCGGCACGCCGCCGACGACGTCGTTCGCCATCTCGTGCCAGTCCATGATGCGGTGCGGGTAGGCGCGGCTCTGCCCGTTCAGGGTGACCCCGAAGACCAGCTCGTCGTCGGTGAGATAGGTCGCCTGGGCGCCGGGGACGTGGGCCGGGTTCGTGAGAGCGGGGATCCCGTCCTTGGCCACCCCGCCCCAGACGATCTCCTCCATCCGGATCCGGTAAGGGATGCCCGGCTTGAACCACTCCAGGAACTCGGGATCGATGAGGCTCAGAAGCCGCCCCTTCCAGGCGATGAACTCGGGAGGGGGAGTGATGTCGGTCTGCTTCTGGACCCATTCCACCCAGCGGGGCCATACGGGCCCGAATCGCTGCCCCGAGAGCTTCTCGAGGACGCCCACGGGCAGTTCCGCGGGGATCGAGAGGTCGAAGCGTAGGAGCTCGATCAGCGCCGGGATCGCGCCGCGATCACCACTGCGCTCGAGAGCGGCGTACGCGCGAATCTGCACGTCCGTCGGCTGGGAGGGGAGCACGTCATAGAGGAGCGCACCGGTCGAGGTTCGAGTCTGGGCCGCTGCGGGTCCAGCCAGGGTGAGCGTGACCGCGAGGAGCCGTAAGGCTCTTACCGATGCCCCCGGGACGCCGGTTCTGGATGGGCCTACTCTACGGCGCGGGCCTCCCATCAGGTGTCACCAAGATGTGTCATCAACGGCCTCGCGCCCCTCTCCGGTCGGTCCCGTCCCCGGCACTGGTATCGCCGTAGCCGGCATTTTGCGATCCACGGTCCACCTGCAATCCCGTTCGCCCCCCGCAGTATCGGGGCACCCGTACCGGACGGTTGTCACAACCATGTCAATGCTTTGTGTCGGGCTCGGGTCCGCGACCTCCCCGGGATCAGACGGCGTGGTGCAGGAGCCCTGCCCAGCCCACCCCCGCGGCTGCACGCTGGCGCAGGGTGGGCTCGAGCCAGGCGTCAACCCCGAGGACGCGACCGGCGTCGCTGAATGCGAAGCAGAACTGCGGGAGCGTCAGGAGGACCCAGATCCAGTACCACTCGCCTGGAACGTTGAAGGCCTGCAGCGCGATGTTCACCTGCCAGAGGAAGCCGGCGAGGCCGACCAGCCGAGTCATGACGCCGAGGAGGAGCCCGATGCCGAGCAGGAGCTCCACCACGAAGGCCACGGTGCCGAACAGCGCGAAATTGGGCACCACCACGTCCTGCAGGAACGCCCCGATCGCCGGAAAGACCGGGTGGGCGATCTCCTGCTCGATGAACCCGCGCAGCCACCCGAAGTTCTTCCATGGCGCCTTCTGGAGCGCCATGTCGAGGTAGAGGATCCCGAAGGCGATCCGGAACAGGGCGAGCGGCCACCCAGGGACCCGCGTGGTGAGACCGAGCGGAGTCGGGGCCATGGCGGACACTCCCTGGCGCGGGCCGACGGGCCGGGCCGCGGCGACCAGCGCCTCCGGAATCTCCCGGAGCGACCATATCGCCCGTCGGGCGTCGCGGGCCGTCCGGGCCGAGCCCACGGGATCACCGTGTCCATCATAGCGCCGGTGGCGCCCCGCGGCGGGCGGGATGCGACGAATCGGAGGGGGTTGGCGCCCCCCAAGACCCAGGAGGGTCGGAGTAACCCGGCGCCGACCACCGAGCGCGTGGTGCATCGAGGAGTGCTCCGAGCGGCGGCTTCGCCGCCGCCCCGACGGGGGGGCCTCGGGGGGTCTTCCGAGACCCCCCCGAAATGACCTAGCCTCCCCGGGCGAACTCGGGGTAGAGCGTCATCCCGCCATCGACGAAGAGGGTGTGGCCGTGCACGTAGTCCGAGTCGTCGGAGGCGAGCCACACCGCCGCCTTGCCGATGTCCTCCGGCAGGCCGATCCGCCCGTAGGGGATCAGCGTGAGGAGGGCCTTCAGGGCCTCGGGCGTCTCCCAGGCGGGCCGGTTGATGGGTGTCTGGATGGCCCCCGGCGCGATCGAGTTGACGCGGATCCGATGGGGCGCCAGCTCCTGGGCCAGCGACTGCATGAACAGGCGGACGCCGCCCTTGGAGGCGGCGTAGTTGACGTGACCAGCCCACGGAATCTGCTCGTGGACCGAGGAGATGCAGATGATCTTCCCGGCCGCCCGGGAGACCTCGGCGCGGATGCCGCGCCGAGCCATCTCGCGGGCCGCCTCGCGGGCGCAGAGGAACATCCCGGTCAGGTTCACGCTGAGCACCGTGTTCCACTGGTCGAGCGTCATCTCGACGAAGGGCGAGTCCCGCTGAAGCCCCGCGTTGTTGACGAGGATGTCGATGGTCCCCCAAGCCGCGAGCATCTCCTGGAACATGGCGCGGACGTCCGCCTCGCTGGAGACGTCGGCCCGGATGGCCCGCGCGTCGACGCCGCTCGTCTTGAGATCGTCCACGACCCGCTGGGCGGCCTCCGGCTTGGAGACGTAGTTGACGACCACCGACGCCCCGGCGGCGGCCAGGGCCCGGGCCACACCCTCGCCGATTCCCGAGCTGGCGCCCGTCACGAGCGCGCGCTGTCCCTGCAACGGTCGGTGCGCCATCAGGCCCCTCCTCCGGAGTGCGGGTTCCGCTCGGCCTCCGCTGCCGCAGACGGGAGCGCTCCGAGCTCCCAGGGCGGATCGATGGCCAGCGGCAGCTCGACGAGCGTCGGGCCGGCGTGCCCCAGCGCCTTGTCGAGGGCCGCCGGCAGCGCGTCCAGCGACTCCACGCGCTCTCCCTCCGCCCCGAAGGCGCGCGCCAGGCCGGGGAAGTCCGGGTTCACCAGGTCCGCCTCGCCCCACCGACCGAACAGCGTCTCCTGGAGCCACTTGATGGCCCCGTAGCGCTGGTCATTCAGCACGAGGAAGACGACGGGGAGCTGGTACTTCACGGCGGTGGCGAGCTCGTTCACCGAATAGAGAAAGCCCCCGTCGCCGGCGACCGCGAGGACCTGGCGCTCCGGATGCGCGATCTTGGCCCCGATCGCCGCCGGCACCGCGTAGCCGAGGGTAGCCGACCCGACGGGGTACAGAAAGGTCCGCGGCGCGAGGACGGGGAAGTGCCACTCCATCCAGTAGTTGAGGCCGGTCTGGTCGTTTACCACGACGGCGTCCGGCGCCAGCCGATCGCGCAGGATAGCGATCAGGCGGTCGACCGTCTCCGTGTACCGCGGCCCGCGGGCCGCGCGGAGGGTGGCGAGCCACGCCCGATCCCACCCGGAGACGGGCGGCCCGGGGCCCACCGCCTCCCGAAGGGCGCGGAGGCCATCCCGCGCATCGCCGACGAGACCGAGCGCGGGCGGGTACATCTTGCCGAGCACGGTCGCGTCCAGATCCAGATGGATCAGCGTCTGGTCGGGACGGAACGCGAGGTTCAGGAGGAGACCCCGCGTCGAGCGGTGCGCGAAGCGGCAGCCCACGGCCAGCACGACGTCGGCCGCCTCGATGGCCGGCTGGGTGGCCCGCCGGTTCGGGAGGACGCCGAGCCAGAGCGGGTCCGTCTCCGGGACGGCGCCTCGCCCCATCACCGTCGTCACGACCGGCGCCCCGAGCCGGCGTGCCAGCAGGAGGAGCTCGCCGCCCGCTTCGGCGGCGATGACACCACCGCCCGCGATCAGGAGCGGACGCCGGGCGCCCCGGAGGTAGGCGTCGGCGGCCTCGGCGATCGAGCGGACGTCGCAGGGCGGGCGGCGCCCTTCGCCTCCGGGCGTGAGCTGGCCTTCGACCCGGGTGGCCAGGAGGTCAGTGGGAATCGACAGGGCGATCGGACCCGGCCGGCCCGTGCGGAAGAGATGGAACGCGCCCTGCACGGCCCCGGGGATGTCGCGCCCGGCCTCGAGGGCCTCGGCCCAGCGGCAGACCGGCTTGAAACAGTCGATCTGGTTCGGGACCTCGTGGAGCGCGCCCAGGTCCGCCCCGACGAGCGCGCGCGGGATGTCCGACATCACGAGCAATACGGGCTGGGAGCCCGCATAGGACTCGACCAGCGGCGTCAGCGCGTTGGTGGCCCCGGGTCCGGTGGTCACCAGCACCACGCCGGGACGCCCCGACGACCGCGCGTAGCCGTCCGCCATGAAGGCGGCGCCGGCCTCGTGGCGCGCCAGGATGTGGCGAATCGTCGTCTGGCGGAGGAGGGCGTCGTAGATGGCCAGGTTGTGGACACCCGGGATCCCGAAGACGTGGCGGACTCCCTCGGCGGCCAGCGCGTCCACGACCCATTCGCCGCCGGTCCGATCC
>DASYQW010000316.1 GCA_036005065.1 Candidatus Methylomirabilota bacterium
CGGGCGTCCCGCCCACGCGCGACTCGCGATGAACCCGTGGGTCGGGGCGAAGAGCCAGATCACCCCGAAGAGTCCCGTGGCCACCAGGACGATCGTGCCCCCGGCGGCCAGGCCGGCGTGGTAGGACACGAAGAGCCCGACGACACCGGACACGACGCCGATGGCTGCGCTCACGCCCATCATCACCGGCAACCGGTCCGTGAGGAACCGCGCGGCCGCGGCCGGGGTCACCAGCATGGCCAGCACGAGGATGTTGCCGACCGCGCTGAGCGACACGACGATGGTCAGCGAGACGAGGATCAGCAGGAGCAGGTCGAGCCAGAAGACCGGGAGCCCCATGGCCCGGGCTCCCACGCGGTCGAAGGACGTGATCAACAGCTCGCGATAGAAGACCGCGACCAGGCCCACCACGATCACGCCCACGATGACGGAGGCCCAGATGTCCTCCGTTGTCACGCCGAGGACGTTGCCGAAGAGGAACGACGCCAGGTCTCGGGCGAAGTTCCTGGTGGCGCTGATCAACACGACCCCGAGGGCGAAAGCGCCCGCGAAGAGGACGCCGATCGCGGAGTCCTCCTTGACCCGCCGGCTCGTCGCCAGGACCGCGATCAGTGTGGACGTCAGGATCCCGAACAGCAGAGCTCCGACAAAGATGCTCTGACCGAGCAGGAAGGCGAGCACGATCCCGGGGAAGACGGCGTGGGTCAACGCGTCGCCGATGAACGACAGGCCGCGCAGGACGACGTAGGTCCCGATCATGCCGGTGACGGCGCCCATGAGCGCCACCTCGAAGAGGGCCCGCTGCATGAACTCGTAGTGAAGGGGATCCGTCACCCAATGGAGCACAGTCGTCATCGCACTGGCCCGACACCCGTTCGTCCGTGCCCGTGTGTGTGATGCGCGGGCGCGCCCGCGTGATGCGCGGTTACGGCGGTCCCCTGGTGCCCGAGCATGATGACCGGCCCCCCATACGTGGCCGCGAGATTCTCCGCGGTGTAGGTCTCCTGCAGAGGGCCGAAGGACACCAGTCGGCCGTTCAGGCAGCAGAGACAGTCGCAGTGGCAGGAGGCGCTCGCCAGGTCGTGGGTCGCGATGAGCACGATCTTGCCCGTCTGTCGGTGCTCCTCGATGATCCGGAGAATCACCTCCTGCGTGCCGGCATCGATGCCGAGGAGCGGCTCGTCGAGCAGCAAGACGTCCGCGTCCTGGGCGAGCGCGCGGGCGACGAAGGCGCGCTGCTGCTGGCCGCCGGAGAGCTGGCCGATCTGGACCCCCCGGTGCTCCTGCATGCCGACCCGCTCGAGCACCCGGTCGACGCTCTCGTGATCGCGGCGGCCGGGCCGGCGGAGCCAGCCGATCCCGGGGTACCGGCCCATCATGACCACCTCGCGGACGGTGACGGGAAAATCCCAGTCGACCAGCTCGCGCTGCGGCACGTACGCCATCCGGGCGCGCATCGCGGCGGCCGGGCGCCCGAAGAGCGTGACGGTGCCACTCACAATCGGCACGATGCCCAGGATCGCCATCAGGAGCGTGCTCTTGCCGCCGCCGTTGGGCCCGATGATGCCGACCACCTGGCCGCGCTGGATGTCCGCGGAGACTTCCCGGAGGACGACCTTGGGCGGGTAGGCGACCGTGAGGTCGCGGATCACGAGACCATCGTCGGCGGCTGGCGAGGTGCCGCCGTCGGTCGCCAGGGCCGTGTCCCGAAGCGGTGGGCTCACGTCGCGCTCACTTCAGGGCATCGGCAATCTTGCGCGCGTTGGCCAGCCACATGCCGTCTACGGTCTCGGCGCCGCTGCCGGGCTGGCCGAGCGAGTCGCCGTAGAGGTCATCCACGATCTTCACTCCCGCCTCCTTGGCGAGCGTCGTCGCCAGCTTGGGGTTGACATTGGACTCGGCGAAGATCGCCTTGACCTTCTCGCGCTTGATCGCCTCCAGGAGCGCCGCGGTGTCCGCCGCGGACGGCTCCGCCTGCGTAGACACGGCCGGGATGACGGCACCGACGATCTTCAGGCCGTACGCCCGCGCGAAGTACCCGAGCGCGTCGTGGTTCGTGACGAGCTTCCGGTTCGCCGGCGAGATCTCGTTGATGACGGCCTGGACCTGTGCCGCCGCCGCGTCGAGCTTCTTCTTGTAGGCGACGGCGTTGGCGTCGTACGTCGGCTTGTTGGCCGGATCGGCGCGGTCCAGCGCCGCCGCGATGTTGTCGACCATCTTCTTGGCGTTCGTCGGATCATGCCAGACGTGAGCGTCGTCGACCGGCTTCCCGTCTACCTCGCCCTTTCGCGGGCGCACTCCGGCCGTCACGGTGACCAGCTTCGCCTTCTTCCCGGCCTTCAAGGTCCGGTCGAGCCAGTCATCCAGCCCGATGCCATGACGGAGGATGAGGTCGGCGCCTTCCAGCGCCACCAGGTCACTCGCCACCGGCTCGAATTCGTGAGGGTCGGCCCCCGCCGGCACGAGGCCTTTGAGCTGGATCGTGCTCCCGCCGACCTCCTTCGCCAAGGCGGTGATCTGAACCGTCGTGGCGACGACCTTCGGCTTGCGCTGTTCCGCCGAAGAGTCCATCGCCACCAGCGCCAGCATGGCGAGCAGGATCGGCCTGCTCCATCGGTTCCTGTCTCCCGAGATCGACATCGTCGGTCCTCCGTGCGCGTGCTATCCCGCCGCAACCACCCGGCGGCGGGCGGCGGCTATCCCGGGAGGGCGCCAGGGATCACCGGTCACACTCCTGGCACAAGCCGAAGAGGTGCAATTCGTGGTTCGTCACGCGGAAGCGGCGCCGATGACGTACCCGATGGTTGAGCCGCCTGAGCGCCTGGTCATCGATGAGACACCCTCGGAGATCCTCGATTCGCCCACAAACCTGACAGATCAAGTGATGGTGATGCCCGGTGAACTGCTCGTCCAGCTCGTAGCGCCGGCTCCCTCGGACGGAGTCCGTCGTCCGGAGCAGGCCGATCCCGGCCAGGAGGTTCACGGTGCGGTAGATCGAGACGATACTGGCCCGCTTCGCCGCCACCCGCTCGTGGATTTGGGACACGGTGAGCGGCAGCGGGCTGCCGGCGAGCACGTCGAGCACGGCCCGCCGCGCCCCCGTGACCCGGACTCCCCGACGCGCCAGCGAGTTCGAAATGTCGATGCGGACGGCTCGCGCTTGGTGGCTCATTGTAAACGGTTGTGCAATTCGTTTTCAGTATTCCACCGCAATCGGCCTGTTCTGTCAAGACGGCGGGGCTAGTCGGAGGGCGTCAGGCAGCGCCGGGCGTTCTCGCCGAGGATCGCGGCGCGCTCCCCCTCGCTGAGCCCCGGCAGAGTCGCCAGCCGGGCCGCGTCGGCGGCCGGGTCGAACCACGGGTAGTCCGACCCGAAGCAGACGCGCTCCACGCCGAGTCGACGCACGAGGGTCACCGCCTCGGCGTCCTCCATCCGCCACGGGACGGCGGCGGCGGTGACGACGGCGCAGGTGTCGAAGACGACGTGGGGAAAGCGCTCGGCCAGCGCCACCGCCTCGTCGACGTGGCCACGGCCGAGGTGGGCGAGGATCACCGGGAGCGCCGGGAAGGCCTCCAGGACGTCGGCGAAGGCGCTCGGCCGGGCGAGTGCATTCCACGCGCTCCGGCCGAGGAAGCCGGAGTGGAACAGAACCGGCAGCCCGAGCTCCTGGCAGAGCTCGTAGACGGGCCAGAGGGCCGGGGTGGCCGGGGCCAGGCGCTGCACGATCGGGTGGAGCTTCACCCCGCGGGCGCCTCCCTCGACGCAGGCCTCGAGCTCGTCGCGCAGCTCCCCCGGCGTCATCACCGCCGGGTCGAGGCCGATGAACGGGATGAGCGTGGCGTCCGCCCGCGCCGCCTCCAGGGTCCAGCGGTTGCGGCGGGCGAGGCGGCCGCGGAGCTCGTCCTGGAGGCGCCCCTCCGCGTCCGCCCGATCGGCGGCGCCGAGGTCGGCCGGGAGGCGCGCGAGGGCGGCGTCGCGCATGTCCGGGATCGGCGTGAGGTTGGCCATCACGGCCGCGGCGATTCCGCCGCGCGCCATCGCCTCCCGCAGCTCGGGGATCGTCCCCGCGTAGGGCGACCAGCCGTCGCCCTGCATGGCCTGGCGGCCGAGGTCGGGGCGGGGATAGGTGTGGGTGTGGATGTCGACGATGTCCACCGGCTTGTGGGAAGGGGCCTCGACGGCCCCCTCCCAGACCCACCTCCCAGGAGAAGTTGCGCGCGCAAAGCGCGCGCTCGGAGCGGAACGACTAACCCGCGGCGTCTACGCGAGACCGTGGCCCGTAATTATCCCGAGAGTCTGTCAGGCGCCGAGCCGATCGCGGACGAGCGCGACCAGGCGCTCGTAGGTGAAAGCCTGGCCCGTGCGGGCCGCGACGGGCGCCTCCGTCTTGAGCCCGGTCTCGCTGATGATGCAGCAGAAGGTCTGGTCGGGGTCGACCGCCCGTTCGCCCAGAAGGCGCCGGAGGGCGGCGAGGGTCCCCACGCCCGTCGGCCCGGCGTAGAGGCCTTCCGTCCGCGCGAGGAGCCGCTGGGTGTCGAGGATCGCCTCGTCCTCCACGTCGGTGGCCAGCCCTTTCGACTCCCGCAGGATCCGGAGCACCCACTCGCCCTTTTGCGCGGGGTCGCCGCACGACAGCCCCTCGGCCACCGAGTAGGAGACCTTGACCGGCGCCAGCGGCCCGCCATGCCGGAAGGCGCGGGCGATCGGGTTGGCCTTGGCCGACTGGGCGGCCGCCATCAGCGGCACCCGCTCGATCCAGCCGAGCGCGGCGAGCTCCCGGAAGCCGCGCCAGCCCGCGATGAAGGCCTCGCCCACCGCGACCGGGAACACGACCACGTCGGGGATGCGGAAGCCCGACTGCTCGGCGATCTCGTAGACCAGCGTCTTCTTCCCCTCTTGCTTGTACGCGTTGCGGCTGGCGCCGCCGTCGAAGACCGGAAGCTCGTCGACCATCCGGTCCCACAGCCGGATCAGGTCGTCGTAGTACCCCTGGTACAGGATGAGGTCGGAGGCCACCGCGCCCATGTGATGCATCTTGGGCGCCGAGGCCTGCTCGTAGCAGAAGATGAAGGCTCGGAGGCCGGCCCGCGTCGCGTAGGCGCCGATCGACGAGCCGGCGTTCCCGGTGGAGGCGACCGAGATCGCGCGGAAGCCGAACTGGCGGGCGGCGGCCACGGCCGTGGCCGAGGAGCGGTCCTTGATGGTCCCGGTCGGGTTGGTCCCTTCGAACTTCAGGAGCAGACGCCGCACGCCGAGGGTTCGCGCCAGCGCGGGCGCCTCCAGGAGCGGCGTCTCACCCTCGCCCAGGGTGACCCGGTGCGCCGGATCGCGGATGGGCAGGACCGCGTGGTAGCGCCAGAAGCCCCGCCCGGTGAAGGCGGCGGCCGGGCCCAGCCGGCGCAGGCGCTCGAGGTCGTAGACGGGCTCGAGGAGGCCCCGGCACCGGGGGCAGGCCAGGAGGTACTCGAGCGGGTGCTCGGCCGAGCACTCGATGCAGCGGAGGCCGAGCGCGCAGGTCGCCGGGACATCCATGGTGGGCTCAGTGTATAACCCGAACGGCGCGCGCGCCAGCCCGCCGCCGTCAGCGGAGCGTCTTCATGTCCTCCGGGAAGTTCGAGGTGAAGGAGTAGGACTTGACGACGCCGTCCGCCCGGAAGCGGACGGTGAGCTGCTTGGTGAGGTCGGGGTTCCCCTTCTTGAAGAACAGCCAGGTCCAGGTGGGGTCGCCGTCGTCGATGCCGACCTGGGTCGGCTCGCCGAACAGCCGGAGGAGGTCGGGCTTGGCGGTGGTGCCGGTGGTGATGGCGTCGCGCCCCGGCGACGGGAAGTCGCGGCCCGTCGAGAAGACCGAGGCGCAGGATGCGAGCGCGAGGATGAGGCCGGCGCTGAGCAGGACGAGACGGCGAGGCAGCATGGCGATCCTCCTGATCGAAGTGTGAGCGGACGCTACTCTACCGAAGCGGTGCGGATGGTGTCAAAGCGGATGTCCGGCTCTTGACAGCGAGGCCGGGTCCTGATTACGGTTGAGGCCACCAGATCGTCCTCAAGGAGGCCTGCCTCATGTGCGCCGCTGCCACGAAAGGATACCTCCACCTGGACAGGATTCCCGAGGAGGAGGTCACCCCGCTGATCCGCCGGAAGATCGTCACCGGCGAGAAGGAGATGGTCGTCGTCTGGAAGATGAAGGCGGGCGCCCACGCCGCCGCCCACCGGCACCCCCACGAGCAGATCTTCTGGGTCGTCTCGGGCAAGATGGAGTTCCGGCTGGGCGACGAGCGGCGGACGTGCGGTCCGGGCGACATCGGGGTGGTCCCGGGCGGCATCGAGCACGAGGCCTGGTTCCCCGAGGATACGGAGGTGATCGACATCTTCGCGCCGCCGCGGGAGGACTTCCTCGGTGGCGGCACCCCGGCGTACATGCGCAAAGGGTAGCCGATCGCGGACCGCCATCGGTCCGAGGGGGAGAGCCCAATGCAGTCAGGATGGCTCGAGCAGTTCATGCGGAAGGAGTCGGCGGACCAGGGCGGCGAGGAGGGGGTCTCCCGCCGGGTGTTCCTCCAGGGCGGCCTCGTCACGGGGGTCACCGCCGGGATGGCCGCCGGCGGGGCGCTAGCCGGGGCCCAGGTCGCCCAGGCCCAGCAGGCGGCGGGCAGCCAGGACACGCCGATCGGGCCGAAGTGGTGGCCCTCGCGCTGGGGGCCCCAGGACGAAGCCGGCGCCTCCAACCACATCACGCCGCAAAAGGTCCTCGAGACCGCGAGTCTCATCAAGACCGGCAAGATCTACGAGATGGGGCGGGTGTACGAGGCCGGCATTCCGGCCTTCGGGGCGCGCGTCTGGGCCCTGCGGATCCCCGGCACGCCGACCGGCGGGCCGTTCGGAAAGAACAAGCTGGTCTACCACGACGAGTTCCTCGCCACCGAGATCGGCCAGATCGGCACCCAGTTCGACGGCCTCGCCCACATCGGCTGCATCGCCGGCAAGGACGGCGACATGACCGAGATGCGGTACTACAACGGCTTCACCGAGGCCGAGATGGCCGACGCCTACGGGCTGAAGAAGCTCGGGATCGAGAAGGTCAAGCCCTTCTTTACCCGGGGCATCCTCGTCGACGTGGCCGGGGTGAGGGGACGGATGCTCGACAAGGGTGAGGAGATCAAGGTGGCCGACGTGACGGCCGCCCTCCAGCGGGGCGGGATCTCGGAGGGCAGCATCCGCCCCGGCGACGCCATCTTCTTCAACACCGGCTGGGGCGACCTCTGGATGAAGGACAACGCCCGCTTCAACTCGGGCGAGCCGGGCATCGGCGTCGAGGTGGCCGAGTGGGTCGTCCAGAAACAGGTCTCCATGATCGGGTCCGACACCTGGGCGACGGAGGTGGTCCCGAACCCGAACCCCGACCTCGCCTTCATCGTCCACAACATCCTGATTACCCGGAATGGGATCTTCAACCATGAAAACCTGGACTTTACGGAGCTGCTCAAGGACCGGGTCTACCAGTTCGCCTACGTCTTCGCCCCCCTCCGGATGAAGGGGGCGACCGGCTCTCCCGGCCGTCCCATCGCCATCACGTAGCGCGCCCGCTCCTCTCGCCGGACGGCCCCGGGCGTCACGCCCGGGGCCGTCCTCCTCCGCGTGCCCGGTATCCCTTTTGCATTGAGAGTCCACGCGTTCATGTGCCTAGTCGGGTAGACGACACTTCTCCACATCCTCGAACGGGGAGGACCGTCATGGAGAACATCGAGCGTCCGATGGCGACCGGATTCGAGACCGCGTGGCCCGGTGAGGAGCCCGCGCGTGGCGGCGACCGGGGCGGCCGGGTGACCGACATCGCGGCGGCGCGGGCGCGGTCGTTCGTCAGCTCGGCGCGGGAAGGCGCCGAGCAGGCGGCCGGCTACGTGCAGGGCGCGATGCAGCAGGCGCGAGACAAGATGGCGAAATACCGTGAGGGCGGGTTCGAGAAGGTCAGGGACGACGCGATCCGGTACACGCGCGAAGAGCCGGTCACGGCGCTCCTGATCGCGGCCGGGATCGGGCTGCTCATCGGGAGCCTGACGGCTCTCGGGCGGCGGTAGCATGGCCGTCGGCGAGCGCAGCGCGGTACCCGAGGGCGCCGTCGGGAACGGCGGGCCGCGCGGCTTCGGGGACCTCCTGAGCCGCCTCGCCGCCGACCTCCGCCGGCTGCTGGATCAGAAACTCGCGCTCCTCAAGCTGGAACTCTCCGAGGAGCTGGCGGCCCTCGCGCGCCGGTCGGTCCTGCTGGTGGCCGGGGGGGCGGTGGCGGTCCTCGGGGTCTTCTTGCTGGTGATCGCCCTCGCCATCTGGCTGGGCGAAGCGATGGGATCGCTGCCGGGCGGATTTGCCGTCGTCGGGGTCGTCCTGGCGCTGGGCGGCGGCGGGCTCGCCTTGGTCGCCCAGCGGCAGCTTTCGGCGCAGCGCTTCGTCCCCCGGCGGACGGTCGAGGAGCTCAGGAGGGATGCGCAGTGGATCAAGCACGAGCTCTAGACGACAAGGAACGCCTGAGGGAGACCATGGAAAGGACGCGCGCCTCCATCCAAGACACCGTCGACGAGCTCAAGGGGAAGGTCGGCCAGACGGTCGACTGGCGTCACTACGTCAGCCGCTATCCGGGCGCCACGCTGATGCTTGCGATGGCCGCCGGATTGGTAGTCGGTCGCGGGCTGGCCGCCTTGATGACCCGGAATGACGGCGTTCGCTATCCGGAACGGTACGGCTATGGCGGGGCGGCCGAAGCCTTCGGCGAGTCGGAGCTCACCCCGGCCGAAGTCCGGGCCCAGGCCGCCTACCAGGTCCGCGAGCGCGCGGCCGGAGCCACCTCGGCGGTGGCCGGGGCCACCTCGGCGGCGCGGCAGGCGGTCACCGAGTCCGTGGGCCAGTCGCTCGGCAAGATCGGCTCCCGCGTCGAGCGAATCGTCCACCGCCTGATCGACGAGGTCGCCGACACGCTCGAGCAGCGGGCGGTACCCGCCCTGACCTCGGCGGCGACCGCGTGGCTCAACAGCCTGCTCGACCTCGGGCCGGAGAGCCGCGCCCGGCGCCCGGCGGGAAGCCGCCCCGACCCGGTCTAACCTCCGACCCATCGTTCCGCGACGGCGGGTCGCGCCGCTGCGACGCAGGCGGCGGGCCCGCCGTCGTGTATCATGGGGGGCGTGGCCCCCGGTTCCGGGGACGAGCTCACGTCCAACGAGCGAGCCCGTCTCGCCCCGTACGTCACCGACCTCGACGGCCCCGTCTTCGCCCTCACGAACTTGCCCGAGGTGGTGAAGGGGGCGCTGTTCGCCCGCTACTCGCGCTCTCCCAAGTCGCTGCGGCGGCTGTTCCTCGACGAGTTCGCCGACCGCGATGCCGGCGCGCCGCCACCGCCGGCGGTCGGGGTCTCACGGGCGGAGAGCCTCTACGAGCGGGTGTTCGTCGAGTACGGCGACGATTCGGTGGCCCAGCTCGGGGGTGTCCACCTCGCCTGCGAAGGGGTCTCGAACATCCTGACCAAGCTCCTCGAGTGGGGTCGACTGATGGCCTACCTCGAGCAGTCGACGCGGTACATCCCGTACACCGACCGTCCCGGCGGGCGGTGGCGCTACCACGTCCCCGAGGA
>DASYQW010000317.1 GCA_036005065.1 Candidatus Methylomirabilota bacterium
CGAAGGTCGGCGAAGGGCCGGAAGAAATCGGGGTCCTCCCGGGCGGCAAACGTCCACTCGGGCAGGGTGATGTGAGGTTCGCTTTTCGCGCGGGCTTCCAGCTCCGTCTCGGCGGGCTCGTCTGGCATAACGTCTCCCTTCGATCATTTCGGGGGGTCTCGGAAGACCCCCCGATGCTATGTCGCGTCGTCCGGCCGGGATCGACCGCCGGATCTAGCCCCGGATCTCGGGGGCCAGCTTGGCGTGGATCCATTCGCCGGCCAGGTTCAGCCCCAACACGGTGGTCATGATCGCCAGGCCCGGGAAGAGGGCCATCCACCAGGCGCTCGTCAAATACTGCCGCCCGTCGGCGAGCATGCCGCCCCAGCTCGGAATCCTCGGCGGCACGCTGAGACCCAGGAACCCGAGTCCCGACTCGTACAGGATCACCGCCGCCATCTCCAGAACCGCAAGGGCCAGGACCGGGCCGAGGAGATTCGGAAGCAGGTGCCGGAGGATCACTCGTTGCGCGCTCGCGCCGACCGCGTGGGCCGCCGTCGTGAAGTCCCGCTCCCGCAACTGCAGCATCTCCCCTCGGACCAGGCGCGCAAAGGTCGGGTATCCCGCCAGCCCGAAGACGATCATGACATTTCGGACGCTCGGACCGAGAATCCCGACGAGCACGATGGCCATGACGATCGTGGGAATGGCCATCTGAATGTCGATGAGCCGCATCAGGAGGTCCCCGGCCTTGGACCTGGCGCTCCCGGCCACCAGGCCGAGCCCGCCGCCGAAGAGGACCCCGATCGCGACCGAGCCGAATGCCACGGCCAGGGACACCCGCGCTCCGTAGAGGAGCCGGCTGAAGACATCGCGCCCGAGGTGGTCGGTGCCGAGCACGTAGAAGCTCCCGCCCTTCGGCATCCAGCTCGGCGGCTGCCGGGCGAACCGCAGCTGCTGGGCATTCGGGTTGGCGGGTGCGACCCATTCCGCGGCCACGGCGCAGAAGACGGCGGACGCCACCAGCGCGAGTCCCACCAGGGCTCGAGCGGACAGGCGCCGCAGTCGGCCACCCGGCCGGTTCATGCCTGGCCCATCGACGAGGGGGATCATTGGAGGCGGATCCGCGGATCGAGGCACAGGTACAGGGCGTCGGTGAGGATGTTCATCACGACGACCACCCCGCTGATCACCAGCAGTCCGGCCTGAACGGTCGGGTAGTCCCGGCGATAGACACTCTCGGCCAGGAGCCGGCCGACGCCCGGCCAGGCGAACACGCTCTCGGTGAGGATCGCCGCGCTGAATAGTGTGACGAACTCGGCGGTGACCAGCGTCACGATCGCGATCGAGGCGTTGGGAAGAACGTGACGACCATAGACCCGCACCGGCGACAGGCCCTTCGCCCAGGCGGTCCGGACGTAGTCCTGGGGCACGACTTCGGCGATCTTGGCCCGGGCCAGCCGAGTCACTCGCGCGATCGTCCACACCGCCAGGGTGACGGCGGGCAGGATGATGGCGTCCGGTCGCTCTCGCCCCCCGGACGGCAGCCAGCCGAGCGAGACGCTGAACGCGAAGATGAGCAGGAGGCCCAGCCAGTAGCTCGGCATGGACTGGCCCACGGCGACGGCGATCTCGGCGAGGGCACGCAGGGCGGGCTGTCGAGAGATCAGGGAGCCCACCGCCAGCGGAAGGCTCACCGCCAGCGCGACGAGCATGGCGACCGACGCCAGCTGGAAGCTCGCGGGAATCCGCTCGGCATAGACCAGGGCGGCCGGCCGCCCATCATAGAGCGAGCGCCCCAGGTCCCCTCGAGCGGCCGCCGAGACGTAGTCGACGTACTGGACGTACAGGGGACGCTGCCAGCCCATCCGCCGCCGGAGCTCCTCCCGGGCCTCCGGGGTGGCATGCTCCCCGAGGATGAGCAGGGTGGGGTCGCCGGTCGCGCGGATGAGGAAGAACGCGAGGGTGGCGACGCCGAAGAGCACGAAGGTGCCCTGGCCCAGCCGCACCGCGAGGTACGCCAGCACTCCCGACCTGCCGCTCAGGACGGCGGAGCCGCCTCACGCACGTCGGCGACTCGGCCGGCCGCCCGGTGGGCCGGCCCGCCGCCGGTCAGGCCCCGCCAGGTGCGCAGCCCGCGTCATTCCAGATCGCGTCGAACGCACTCGAGCAGCAGCACGTCATCGAGGTCCACGTTCCCGACATTGACCGACGGACCGAACTGCTCGACCAGCCGGATCATGGTCCGGTGCACCTCGAACATGTCGACGCCTTTCACCCACCACCCGGCCAGCTCGAAGATGAGCCGCTCGAGCGGCACTTCGCTGGCCAGGTGCCTGGCGCGGCCGAGATCGAACTGTCCGTTCTCGATCAAGTCGGTCGCCTCGACGTATACCTTCTCCACCCCGGATTCCAGACAGTCGTGGATGTCGCGGATCATGTCGGCCACCGTTGTCCGCTCGACCTCGCTTCCGACCTCTCCGAAGACCCGGAAGCCGTGATCGCGGGCCTTCCCGATGAGGCCTTTGATGGCGGCGCGTGGCAGGAGACCACGGTTGTTCGACACCTCCACGTGCTCGAATCCGAGGTCGGCCGCCGCCTTCAAGAACTCTTCGGCCTTTCCCTTGGCGGCGGCGTGCTCGAGAAAGTTGCCTCCGGGGCACGGATGGACGCCATGGCGACGGTAGATCTCGACCTTCTCCCGAAGATACGACTCCGGATAGAAGCGCCCGGTGCCGATGGCGACCTTGCCGATGTCGACGTACTCGTCCGCCAGCCGTAACCAGTCTTCGAGATAGGCGTTGGGGCGTCCCCAGTCCAGCACCATCGTGAGCCCGGTATCGCGCGGCTTGGGTCGGCCCCCGGCCACCGGGACACTGTCGAACGCCCGAGTGTTCATGACCTCCTCCACGATCGACGGTCGACCGCATTCCCCTGCCCGACGACCCCCCGCGAACCGCGACCGGGCTCGGTGTGCCGGTGCTCGGTCGAGCGATCATTCGGCTCGCTCACGCCCGAGTCCGGAGACCGCCACGCGCGCTCGAGCGCAAGAGCGACCTCGCCCAGGGCGCGGTCCGCCCCCAGGTGTCCGACCACCTGGATTCCCACCGGAAGGCCGGGGGCGGGTGCCGGCAGGCTGATCGCCGGCTGGCCCGTGAGGCTGAAGGGG
>DASYQW010000318.1 GCA_036005065.1 Candidatus Methylomirabilota bacterium
CGAAGGTCGGCGAAGGGCCGGAAGAAATCGGGGTCCTCCCGGGCGGCAAACGTCCACTCGGGCAGGGTGATGTGAGGTTCGCTTTTCGCGCGGGCTTCCAGCTCCGTCTCGGCGGGCTCGTCTGGCATAACGTCTCCCTTCCGTCAGCTCCTAGTTCTTCGGGGGGGTCTCGGAAGACCCCCCGAGGGCCCCCCTCGGTTGCGGCGGCACAGCCGCCGCTCGGAGCGCTCCTCATGCGCCACCGCGCTCGGTGGCTGGCGCCGGGTCACTCCGGCCGGCTCCCGCTGACGGCCGGCTGGTAAAGCTCGACCGTGAACCCATCGGGGTCGCGGAGGTAGACTCCGTACGCCCCCCGGTGAACCCCGGCGGTGATCTCGGTCGGCTCCGAGATCAGCCGGGCCCCCCGCCGCCGGAGCTCCTCGCAGGCCTCGTGGATGTCGCTCACCTTGAAGCAGACGTGCGCGTTGCCGGGCCGGTTGGTCTCGCGGTCGGTCGGCGGGGCCGGGTGCGACAGGTACTGGAGTAACTCCAGCATGCCGTGACCGTCCGGAGTCCTGAGGAGGGCGATCTCCAGCCGGACGCCCGCGAAACCGGTGATGGTGGAGAGGTACTCGGCCGTGCCCTGCTGCCGCCGGTAGAGCTGGAGGCCCAGGACGTCGCGGTAGAACTCGATCGACCGCTCGATGTCGCTGACCGTGAAGCCCGTGTGGTACAGGCTCTCGACTTTCATCGTCCGCTCTCCCGTCCGTCCGGCACCGATTCAGTCGAGGACGGCGATCCCGTCGATCTCGACCAGCGCGTTGTCATCCCAGAGCGCCTTCACCTCGACGAGCGTCATCGCCGGGTAATGGCCCCCGAGCATCTCCCGGTAGACCTGGCCGATGGGCTTGACCTTGGCCCGGTAGTCCTGCTTGTCTAGCACGTAGAGGGTGAGCTTGACGAGGTCGCCGAGCGTGCCGCCCCGGGCCTCGAGCACTGTCCGCACGTTCAGGAGCGCCTGGCGGAACTGCCCGACCAGGTCGCCGGGGGCCACGATACGTCCGCTCGGGTCCTGGGCGGTCTGACCCGCCAGGAACAGGAGCCGGCCGCTGGCCTCGATCCCATGCGAAAACCCGGATGGCTTGGCCAGGCCGGGGGGGTTCACGATCGTCTTCGGCACGACCCTCCGAAACGAGTCAGCGGCCGGTGAATCGCGGCGGCCGCTTCTCGGTGAACGCGCGGTAGAACTCCTTGTGATCTTCCGCCATCAGGAGGAGGGCCTGGGCCTGCGCCTCGGCCTCGATGGCCGAGACGAGGTCCATGCCCCACTCGTTGCTCAGCATGCGCTTGGTCATGGCGAGGGCCTGGGCCGGGCCTTCGGCGAGCCGCCGCGCCAGGGCGCGCGTCTCCTCGCCGAGTCGCTCGACCGGCACCACCCGGGACGTCAAGCCGTAGCGCTCCGCGGTGGCGGCGTCGATCGTGTCGCCCAGCATCAGGAGCTCGGTGGCCCGCCCGAAGCCCACGATCCTGGGCAGCAGGAAGGCCGCGCCCATGTCGGCGCCGGCCAGTCCCACCTTGGTGAACAGGAAGGCGAACCGGGCGGCCTCGGCCATGATCCGGAAGTCCGCGGCGAGGGCCAACACGGCGCCGGCGCCGGCGGCGATGCCGTTGATCGCCGCGATGACGGGCTTGTCGAGGAGCCGGAGGTTGCGGACGACAGCCCCCGTCATGCGGGTGAACTCCAGCATGCCCTTCACGTCCCGCTTGCCGAGTTCGCCGATGATCTCGTGGACGTCGCCGCCGGAGCAGAACCCCTTGCCGGTCCCGGTGAGCACCAGCACCCGCACGCCCCCGTCGGTCTGGCACGCCGCGGCGAGCCGCTCGAGCTCGGCGTAGACCTCGAAGGTGAGCGAGTTGAGGGTGTCGGGACGGGCGAAGGTGACCGTCCCCACGCCGTCTTGCACCTGGTAGTCGAACGCGGCGTAGGCGCTCATCGGCGGCTCGGGGCCCGGGTCGGCGCGAGACCGATGGGCCTGAGCGTAGCGACCGGGACGCGGATCGTCAAGCGGGTTCTCCCCCCGGGCAGACGAGGCGGCGCCTCTAAAATGGTTGACACCGACCCGCGTGATACTGTCGTATTTGAGCCATGAGGCCGACGGCCGATAGCCCGATCATCACCGGTCGGGGAATGTACGTACCCGACGACGTCCTCTCCAACGAGGACATCGCCCGGCTTCTCGACCCCCGGTGGCTGGCCACCTGGGTCGACGAGAGCCCGTGGTGCCAGCAGCGGATCCGGGTGCTCCGGGCGGAGTCCGCCCTGTCCGGGGCCTCCCGGGACCAGCTGGATCGACGCGCGTTCGTCGACTACGTCCACCAGCGGATCGGCATCCGGCGCCGTCACGTCGTCGACCGCAGCGCCATCCTCGAGCGCCGGCGCTCCACCGCCGGCGTGTTCGGCTCGGACCTCGGAGCCCGGGCGGCCCAGCAGGCGCTCGACGCCGCGGGCGTGTCGGCCGCGGAGGTGGACGTCGTCATCTGCGGCACCTCGAGCCCCGACCGGGTCTATCCCGCCACCGCCGTCGAGATCCAGGACCGGATCGGGGCCGGCGACGCCTACGGCTACGACCTCCTGGCGGCGTGCTCCAGCTTCGTCTACGGGCTCGAGATGGCCCGCGGCCTCCTCGTCGCCGGCCTCTGCCGGCGCGCTCTCGTCGTGGCGGCCGAGTACTTCACCTGTGCCGTCGATTACCGGGATCCCAGCAACTCCTTCTTCTGGGGCGATGCCGCCGCGGCCGTCCTCATGGAGGCGGCGCACCTCGGGAGCCCGAAGGGCGGCTATCAGCTTCTCGACGGCTACTGCCGCTCCCAACTGAGCCAGAACATCCGGACCGGGCTGGGCGGCACCAGGCCCTTCGTGGCCGGCTGCGGCATCGCGCCCGCATCCGGGGACGCCGCCGAGCCCGGCGGCCCGGACTACCCGTACTTCTACCAGAACGGCCCCATGGTGTACCGCGAGGTCATCCCCCTGGTGGCCCGAGCCACGAAGACGATCCTCGAGCGGAATGGCTGCGGGGTCGGCGACATCCGGCTCTTCATGTTCCACCAGGCCAGCACGCTGGTGCTCGACGGCATCAAGAAGCGGCTGTTCAAGGACGAGACCCCTTCCGACCGGGTGCCGATGAACCTGGTCGAATACGGCAACACGAGCAGCTGTGGGGCGGCCATCTGCCTGGTCGAGGAGGCCGTGATGGGGGCCGGAGAGCTCGCCTGCATGACGGCGTTCGGCGGCGGGTACACGATCGGCGCCGCCCTCCTCCGGAAGGTCGCCCCCGCCTGATTGGTCACCGCGTCGGTTCGGTCGTGCCGCCTGGCCTAGACGCCGGGCGGGATGACGCGGTAGACCTCGCGTGGCGCCGAGACTGGGCCGGGCGCCATGGGAACCTAGCCGAAAGGGTCCCAGGTGGTCACGCGCTTCGGCGCGATCTTGTAGATCCGGCGCACTTCGCCGGGGAAGCGCCAGCTCGCCGGATACGTCTCCGTGCCCAGATATCGTTGGGCCAGCCTGTCCAGGTGCGCCTCCGCGCCCTGCTCCGTGATCTCCACCACCGGACCCCGCACGGCCAGGTAGCGATTCGGGTTGTCCGGGTCCGGGATCTCGATGGCCACCTGCCGGCGGTTGTCCATGTTGAGGTCCTTCTGCCGGCCGGCCGCCGAGTTGACGAGGATGTGCCGCCCGTCGTAGTCCACCCACACGGGCGTGAGGTGAGGGGTGCCGTCGGGCATCAGCGTCGCCAGGTGGGCGTAGGTCCGCTTCTGGAAGAGATCGAGAAACTCCGAGGGGATCGGCCCGGCCGGCGGCTGCTCCCGGCGCCAGGCGTCGTAGCGCGCGGTGAACTCGGGGTCCTTCCGCTGGAGCCGGTGGTAACCGACCCGCCGGCTGCGCGTCATCAGTCGGTAGGCGAAGGGGATGGGGGCGAGGTCCAGGTAGTCGCCCACCTGTTCCAGCCAGAGCAGGCTCGCGTAGGCCGCCTCCTGGAACTCGTCGACCACCGGCTTGCGCACGCGCTGGAACTCGACCAGGGCCGCCTCGACCCGTCGCTGGCCGGCGAAGCAGCCGGCCAGCGCGATGGCGTCTTCCAGGGCGAGCTTCGTCCCGGATCCGATGGAGAAATGCGCGGTGTGAAGGGCATCGCCGAGCAAGACGATGTGTCGGTGGCTCCAGTGCTTGTTCTTCACCAGCGGGAAGTTGAGCCACTTGACGAAGTTGTTGGAGAGCAGGGGGTGGCCGCCGAGGTCGGCCTTGAAGACGTGGGCCAGGTATGCGCACGTCTCCTCGTCGCTCATCCGCTCGAGGCCGGCCCGCGCCCACGTCTCGGGAGGGCACTCCACGATGAAGGTGCTGGTCGTCGGGTTGAACTTGTAGGCGTGGTAGATGAACAGGCCGGCGTCGGCCTCCCGGAAGCCGATCGTCAGGCCGTGGAAGAGCTGGGAGGTTCCCAGCCAGAGGTACTTGTTCTGGCGCACGTCCACCGACGGCAGGAAGAAGTCGGTGTAGGTTCGCCGCACGAGGCTGTTGGCGCCGTCGGCCCCGACCAGGAGATCGCAGGCGGCGACCTCGTCCGGCGGCCCCACGCCGGCGACGTTCTGGTGGAACCGGACGTCGACGCCGAGGGCCCGGCAGCGCGCCTGGAGAATGTTGAGAAAGGCGAGCCGCCCGATGCCGGAGAACCGGTTCCCCCGAACCGAGACCTTCTGGCCGCGGTGGACGACGTCCACGTTGTCCCACACCTCGGAGGCCGCGGTGATGTCGGCGTAGGTCTCGGGGTCGTGGTCACGGAGGAAGGTGTAGGTCCGGTCCGAGAAGACGATGCCCCAGCCGAAGGTGTCGTTCGGGCCGTCGCGCTCGAAGAGCGTGATGGCATGGGCGGGCTCGCGCTTCTTCATCAGGATGGCGAAGTAGAGCCCGGCCGGCCCTCCGCCCACGACGTGGATCTTCATGGCCGTAGTCTACCTCACCACTGTATGGCGCGGCCGTCGACGTTCCCGGCCTGCCCGGTGATTCCGGGGACCCCTTGCCACTCGCCCGGCGCCTGGGCTACGTTCGGGTACCGTGGACAGACCCCTGATCGGCGGCTCGCGGCGGCTATGTGGCCCCCCCGAAAGGAAACGGGCGGAGGCGGAGCGAGGAGGCCGATGATGATCAACGTGAAGAACATCGGGCACGTCGTGCTCAAAGTGAGGGATCTTGAGCGGGCGGCACGGTTCTATCGCGACGTGCTCGGGCTCAAGGAGGTGGCCCGCGGGACGTTCGGACGGCCGATGGTGTTCTTCTCGGCGACCGGCGAGAATCACCACGACATTGCGCTGTTCGACATCGGCCCCGCCGGCGCACCTCCCGATGAGAACGGAGCGGGGCTGTACCACGTTGCGCTCAAGATTGGCAACAGCCTTGATGAACTCCGCCGGGCGAAAGCCCACCTGGAGGCGAACGGAATCACACGCCTGCGGGTGAGGGACCACCGGGTCAGCCAATCCATCTACCTGTCAGACCCGGACGGCAACCGGCTCGAGCTCTACGTTGACGCGGATGCCACGATCTGGCACGAAGATCCCTCGGCAGTGGCGACCTCGGTTCCGCTGGAGCTCTGAGCCGCCCAATTGTTGGCACTCCCGTGATTGCCGCAACCGGGTTCTGGCCGCCTTGAAATTCCTCGGCGTCACGCGCGTCATCATGCTCGCGCTCGCCGGCGTCCTGCTCGCGGCGCCGGCGGCGGCGGTCCAGGCCCTGCTGACCGACGACGCCTATACCGCGGCGGCCACCGCCACGCGGAACTTCGGTCGGGCGCCGACACTTCTCGTCCAGGGTGCCCCGCGCCGGACCACCGCGTTCCTCAAGTTCGACCTCTCGACGCTGCCGAGCGGCAGCCAGGGGAGCGACATCGCCAAGGCCACGCTGATCCTGTGGATCAACACCGTCGGCGGGGCCGGTCTCTTCGACGTCCACATCGTGCGTGGGCCGTGGATGGAAGGCACGCTCACGGCCGGAACGGCGCCCCGCCTCGGCGGTGTTGAGATCGGCGGCGTGCCGGTGACAGCGGCAAGCACCCACGCCTTCGTCATCGTCGACCTCACCGAGATCGTTCAGGACTGGCTGGACCGCATCCACCCGAACCACGGGATCGCGCTGGTGGCGCGCTCGGCCGGGCTCTCCGTCGCGTTCGACAGCAAGGAGAACGCCGCGACGAGCCACGAGGCCCGCCTGGAGATCGTCCTTCGGGGGCAGCCCGGCTCGTCGGGTCTCGCGGGGCCGGCCGCCCCACCGGGACTCGCGGCGCCGCTGGGCCCACCGGGGCCCCGGGGGCCGGTTGGCCCGCCGGGACCCGCGGGTCCGCCGGGACCGGCGGGTCCACCAGGATCGGCGGGACCAGCGGGGCCGCGCGGGGAGCCCGGATCAGGAGGCGCGATGGGACCGTCGGGTCCGCCCGGGCCATCCGGCCCGGCCGGGGCGGCTGCTGGCGGGCCGCCAGCCGGAACGGCGTCTGCCCGGGCCGCGGTATCCGAGCGCCTCGGGGGCCTGCTCGAGTTCCGCGCGAGTGGAATGTGGACCGCCCCCGCTGGCGTGACGAGCGTGCTGATCGAGGCGTGGGGCGCCGGAGGCGGGGGCGGAGGCGGCTCGAACGCCGGGGCCGCCGGCGGCGGAGGGGGGAGTGGGGCGTACGGGCGTCGCGTGCTCGCCGTGGTGCCGGGATCGACCTACCGGGTGGTCCTGGGCCAGGGCGGAGAGGCGGGCGCCCCCGGGACCGCGGGCGGACCCGGGAGCGACACGGAACTGCAGGCGGTCGCCGGTCCCGTGCTGCTCGTCGCGCGCGGAGGTCGAGGCGGTGCAGGGGCGGCGGGCGAGAGCCCTGGTGCGCCCGGCGCCGGGGGCCGCGGCGAGACCGGCCCGGGGATCACTCGTGACGGGATCGAGGGGTCGCCCGGCACCCCCTGCCGGCTGGCTCCGAACCCGCCGACCTGCCTGCTCCAGGGGCGCGGTGGCACCGGCGCCGCGACGCTGCGCGGAAGCGTGGATCCGCCGGCGGCAGCCGGAGCCGGCGGCGCCGGAGGAGATGGCGGGCGGCCGGGAGGCCGAGGCCAGCCGGGTTACGCGATCCTCCAATGGTGATCTGTGAGCCGGGCTCTACCGGGGCGAGGGCACTGCCGAAGCAGAATCGGGTCACGCCGTTCGGGGAGCTGATCCGCACGGACTGTCGCGGCACGCTGATGGGCAACCGTGGCTGCCTGCACGACGACGAGCAACGCGTTCGCCGATCGTTCGCCTCCAAGCGATGGATCGTGTGCTTGCTCGAGTTCAATGGGCGCCATCGGACGGTCATGGCACCGGGGCGCTACACGGAGCTGTTCTTCCTGGACGAAGCCACCGCGCTGGCGGCGGGTCACCGACCCTGTGCCGAATGTCAGCGAGCCCGGTATCTCCTCTTCCGCGCGTGCTGGACGGAAGGCAACCGCGAGCGGAGCGGAGGACGCATTCCGTCGGCGGCTGACGACATCGATGACGTGCTGCACGCGGAGCGGCTCGACGGTACACGTGGAAAGCGGACCTACGCGGAGCGGCTCTCCCGGCTGCCGAGCGGGGTGATCGTGGCCGACGAGGAGAACCGGCCTCACCTCGTCCAGGAGCGGACTCTCGCGCCGTGGACGCCTGGCGGCTATGGTCCGGCGGTGCCGATGCCGACCGATCGGAGGTTCCAGGTCTTGACGCCGAGGTCGACCGTCCGGGCGATCGCTCGAGGATTCCCCGTCGGCGTCCATCCCACGATCAGGGCGGCGTGAACGATAGATGACCTGTCCGAGGTGTCGGCACCCTCACCCACGAGGTGGCCTACGGGAGCGTGCTGCAAGAGCGCCGACGCGAGCTGCACGCCAGGATCGTCACCGCCTACGAGCAGGTTCACGGAGGGGTTCGAGACGACGGATCTCCGGGCGGCGAGGGCACTCCTCGATGAGCTCGCGCCATGACCGCCCTCTCCGGAGGACCCTTGCCACCCGCCGGGCGCCTGCGTTACGTTCGACCTCGGAGGTCCGACGCATGACCCAGTCCTCGCGCCCGGTGGCTCAGGTCGTCACGCCGGAGCCGGTCATCGAAGGGGCGGGCGTCCATCTCCGACGGAGCATCGGTACTCGGACGCTCGACCACCTCGACCCCTTCCTGCTCCTCGACCACTTCGAGTCGGTCAATCCGGCGGACTACGAGGCCGGGTTCCCCTATCACCCCCATCGAGGAATCGAGACCGTGACGCTCGTCCGGAAAGGGGAGGTGCGGCATGGCGACTCGCTGGGGCACCGCGGGACGATCGGTGCCGGAGACATCCAGTGGATGACGTCGGGAAGCGGCATCCTCCACGAAGAAATGCCTCAGATACGTCCCGAGGGGATTGCGGGGTTACAGCTATGGCTGAATCTGCCGGCGCGCGAAAAGATGAGCCGGCCGAAGTACCGCGATCTGCCGGCGGATCGTCTCACGGAGACGGCGACGGACGACGGGGCGAGGATTCAGGTCATAGCCGGCCAGGCGGCCGATGGGCGGCTCGTGGGACCGGTCGAAGGCCTGGCCGTTGCGCCGAAGTTCGTCGACGTGACGCTGCCACCCGGCGCCATGTTCCGGGAGACGGTGCCGCGGGGCCACACCGCGTTCGCGTACGTCGACCACGGCAACGTCCGGTTCGGGCCGGAGCGGACCCCCGTTCATGCGCCCGCCCTCGTCGTCTTCGGTGATGGCGACGTCGTGGAGGCATCCGCCGGCGCCGGCGGCGGGCGCTTCCTCCTGGCGGCGGCTCGACCACTTCACGAACCGATCGCGCGCTACGGGCCGTTCGTGATGAATACCCGCGCGGAGATCGAGCAGACGCTCCGGGACCTTCGCACCGGCAATTTCACCCGCGACGAGCCCCGCGACGACTGAAGGCAAATCCGGCGACATCGCTCCCCGGAAGTGTCGACGGTCGTCATCGTGATCCTGGCGCTCGTGATGCTGATCGACCGCATCAGCGCCCGGCTGCGGGCCGCCGTCATCTGAACCGGGGCCGGCGGCCCTCGCCTGGCCGCCGACCCTCCGAGGGTCGCCGATGGGCTGGCTGATCCGACTTCTCGGCCTCGGCCTCGCTCTCGTCCTTCTCCAGCGGCTGGTCGCGCGCGTCGCCGGGCCGCGGCGGCGCCCGGGCCCGGCGCCGCCGTCGCCGGCCAGTTCCGGGCCGTCACCCGTGCCGGGGCCCGCCCCGGTTCCACCAGGCCCGCCCGAGCTCACCGCGTTCCGGCCACTCGATCGCACCGGGCCGACCGTCCCGGTCCGCTTCGTCGTCTCCGATCCGGGCAGCGCGCGTGTCGACGTCCGCGTCGAGTACAGCTTCGGCGGCGGGGGGTTCCAGGCCGCGACGCCGGCGGCCACGAGCGACCGCATGACCGACCTGCCCGCGCCCGACGTCGAGGCCGACTACCGCTTCATCTGGAATGCCGGGGCGGACCTGGGGGTCGTCCAGGGGGCCGCGCAGCTCCGCTTCACGCCGCTGCGCGGCGCCGTCGCCGGCCAGGCCTCGACGGTCGGGTGCGCGCTCGATACGACGGCCCCGCCCCGGCCGCCCGCGCTCCCGGCCGCTCCGCCGGCGCTCGGGCCGAAGCTCACGATCAACGCCGGGGACAACCAGGTAGGCATCTCGGGCCGCCTGCTCGCCGCGCCGCTCTCCGTCCAGGTGGTCGACGCCGCCAGTCGGCCCGTCTCCGGCGTGAAGGTCGCCTGGACCGTGGCCGCCGGCACGCAGGCCGACATCGAGGGCGATCCCTTCCGGTCGACGCTCACGAACGCGGGCGGCCTCTCGTTCGCCCGCGTCCGCTTCCAGCCCGGCTTCGTCGGCATCGGCGGGGTCCGAGCGACGCTGGTCGGCGTCCCCGACCAGCGGGCGGATTTCCGCGTGGAGGCCCGCAAGCCCCAGATCCTGGTGCCCACGCTCGGCGGCATCCGCGCCCGCTTCGGCGAGAGCTTCGACATCGACGTCCAGTACGACGCCGACGGGAGCCGCGCCACGACCGACTTCGAGCCCGACCCCGTCCGGCCGGTCGTCCTCCGCGTCGAGGCGATCGACGCCGTCCTGCTGCACCGGGAGCTGCGCCTGCCGCCCTCGCCGGGAGGCAGCGCCGCGGCGCGCGTCACGCTGGTGCCGACGATCTACGCGGGCACGGTCAAGATCCACGTCGCCGACGCGGCCGACCCCACGGTGACGGCCGACATCGACCTGACCGTCGAGACCCCGCCGGTGCAGCGGCTCGTCGGCGTGTCCCTGGCCGGGGTGGTCGCGGTGAAGCGGTACGACCCGGTGAAGATCCGGCTCGAGCCGCGCTCCGGGCTTCCGACCCGGCCGGCCACGCCGACGGCCCCCGCGAAGCCCGTCGCGCAGGTCGGTTATCCGGGCCTCACGCTCGACACGGGGTTCCTAGTGGCGCTCACGGACGGAACGACCACCTTCGATACGGAGGTGACCGCGGGGACGACCGGCTGCGGCGTGATGCCGATGACGCGGACCCCGCTCGACGTGGGGTGGACCTGCAGCGGCGGGACGCTCTCGGAGACGAAGGCGCCCGGGACGGCGGGGCAGCTGACGGCCGGCCTCACGACTCCCGTCTACTTCACGCCGGCCGGGCCGGGTCCCTGGTGGGTCACCGCGGGGATACGCGCCGGGACGCACGTCCTCGATCCGCTCACCGCCCCCTACAACTACGTCGACGCGCTCGGCCAGCCACGGTGCATCCAGGAGCACTCGCTCCAGCTCGGGGCCACGTTCGCGTTCCCGGTGCAGACGCCGACCGACGTCCAGATCGTCTACGCGGCGACGCCGCCCGGCGCCGGCACCGCCGTCGAGCGCGTGACGCCCGGCGACGCCGCCCGGGTGATCGTCAAGGGGCTCTCGCCGGTGGCCGCCGGGACGCCGGACCGCGTGACGCTGGCGGCGCTCGATGCCCGCGCGCGCAAGCCGCCCGCCTACACCGGCGCCACCGTCCCCACCTTCGAGCTCACCGCGGCGATGACGCGCGCCGGCACCGAGCTCACCTCGGACGACGTGCTGCCGGTGCAGGCGGAGCCGCTCGCCACCGTGGCGCCCGGCTCGGCGCTGTCGGT
>DASYQW010000319.1 GCA_036005065.1 Candidatus Methylomirabilota bacterium
CATGGTCTTCCAGCATTTCAACCTGTTTCCGCATCTCACAGCGCTGGGGAACATCGCGCTGGCGCCGCGAAAAGTGAAGGGGCTGTCGGCCGCCGAGGCCGAGCGTATCGCCATGGAGCTGCTCACCCGCGTCGGCATTCCAGATAAAGCGCAGAACTATCCGGCCCAGCTCTCCGGCGGCCAGCAGCAGCGCGTGGCCATCGCCCGCGCGCTGGCAATGAACCCGAAGGTCATGCTGTTCGACGAGCCGACCTCCGCGCTTGATCCCGAGCTGGTGGGCGAGGTGCTGGCGGTGATGGAGCAGGTGGCCGGCGAGGGGATGACGATGGTGGTGGCCACCCACGAAATGGGCTTCGCGAAGAAGGTCGCCAACCGGGTCGTCTTCATGGACCAGGGCAAGCTCGTCGAGGTCGGGACCCCCGACGCCATCTTCAGTCGCCCGCGGCACGACCGGATCCGCCGCTTTCTGGAGAAGATCCTCGTCTGAGGCAGCCCGTGAAGCTAGCCGGCCGGGTGGCGGTGGTCACGGGCGCGGGCTCAGGCATCGGCCGCGCAGTGGCGGAGTTGTTGGCGGAGGAGGGCGCCCGCGTGGCGGCCGTGGACGAGCACGAGGAGGCGGCTCTGGCCGTCGAGCGCGCGATCGGGGCGGTCGGCGGATCGGCCCGCGGGTTCGGCGCCGACGTGACCGACGAAGAGGCCGTCGAGCGGACCACGATGGCGATTACTACGGACTGGGGGGGAATCGATGTTCTGGTGACCTGCGCGGGCATCTCGGTTGGCGGCACCGTGACCGCCACGCCCCCCGGGGTGTGGGATCGGGTCTTCCAGGTGAACGTGCGCGGGACCTATCTCTGGATCAAGGCGGTGCTCCCCAGCATGACGGCCCGTCGGCGCGGGTCCATCATCACGGTCGGCTCGCAGCTCGCGCTGGCCGGAGGGCGGGGCAATGCCTCCTACATCGCCTCGAAAGCGGCGGTCATCGCCCTCACCCGTACCGTCGCCCTAGATCACGCCGCCGACGGGATTCGGGCCAACGTCCTCATTCCGGGGGCGATCCAGACTCCCATGCTGGAGCGATCGTTCGCGCGTCAGGCCGATCCCGAGCTGGCCCGGGAGCGGTCCCGAAGCCGGCATCCGATGGGCCGGTTTGGGAGCGCCCGGGAAGTCGCCCAGGCCGCGCTGTACCTCGCCTCCGACGACTCGTCCTTCAGCACGGGCAGCCTGCTGGTCGTCGACGGCGGCTGGCTGGCCGGGTAGCGGGGGCGGGTACGCTGCCCCTCTTTCTGCGGCTGGCCACGCTGCTCCTTCTTCTGGCTGGCCCGCCGGTGGCCGCCGGTCTGGAGCCCTCGCCATCGGGCCAGGCGAGCCGGATGACCGCGCTCCGCCGGCTCGTCGACGCGGCCGTGAAGGAGGCCGCCGCGCTGTCGACTCCGGACGAGCGCCGGGCCCTCACGGGGGTCGCTCGGGTGCAGGCCTGGATCGGCGACGTCGCGGGGGCTCAGCAGAGCGCGGCGGTGCCTTCCGACGACGCCGCCCGGATCGAGGCGCTGGGCGCGATCGCGGTGGCTCAGGCGAGGGCCCGCGATGTCGGGGGCGCCCTGCAGACGGTGGCGGGGCTACCGAGCGAGCCCGCGCGGCGGGACGCGCTGAAGGCGATCGTCAAGGCGCAGGTCCGAACGGGGGACGTGGCGGGCGCGCTCGCGACGGTCACCTCGGTGCAGGAAGAAGCGCTGACCGGAGTCTTGTTGGCCGAGATCGCCCAGGCCCAGGCGCTGAGCGGCGACGTCGCCGGCGCCGAGCAGACGGCGGCGCTCCTCCAGGACGACCGGCTCCGGGATGGCCTGCGCGCGATCCTGGGCCTCCAGCAGGCGGCCACCGGGCGCATCGCCGAAGCCCTGAAGACGGCCAGCGCCATGTCGCCGCGAGGCGCCGCCCGGCTCCTGGTCCTGGTGGAGGTCGCTGGCGCGCAGGCCAGGGCCGGGGACGAGCGCGGTGCGCGCCAGACGGTCGCCCTTCTCCCACCGGGTCGGTGGGGAGACGGCGCGCTGATGGGCATCGGGCGGATGCTGGCCGAGGGCGGGCACATCGCGGCCGCGGGGAAGATCGTCGGCGAGCTCGCGCGAGAGACGGAACGCGACCTCGTGCTGGGGGCGGTCGCCCGAGCCCAGGCCAGGACGGGCGACCTCAAGGGGGCCATGCAGAGCGTCGCGGCCATCCAGGACCGACAGGCGAGGACCTCGGCGCTGAGCGGGGTAGCCGAGAGCCGGGTCCGGGCAGGCGACCTCGCTGGCGCGCTGCAGGCCGCCGCCACTCCCGGATTCGAGGCCGACCGGGATGAGCTGCTGCCGGCGATCGCCGAGGCGCAGGCCGAGTCGGGCGACATCGAGGGGAGCCGACGAACGGCCGCGACGATCGGGGAGCCGGTGACCAGAGATCGGGTGAGGTGGCAGATCGCCCTGATCCGGGCCCGGGCGGGCGATGTGGGCGAGCTCCTCGACCCGGCCGGCCCGACGCCGGCTGGGCCGAAACCGGCTCCGTATGACCGGCTGATGCGCCTGCTGGCGGCGGCCGAGGCGCTGATCGACGAGCTGGACGACGAGAAGCTCGAGCGGCGGCGGCTCCTCCCGGTCTCGGGCCGTTGAGCGGGCCTTCCCGTCGATTGACACCCCGGGAGGCCCCGGGTAGCGTAGGGCTGTCGCGGGCAGCCCTCCCCCTTCCGTGAGAGGAGATCGTCGATGCCGAATCGAAACCGACGGGGCCTGTGCGCCCTGGCAGCCCTGGTGGCGGTGGCGCTGCTGGTCACGGGGCCGGCCGGTCAGCCCAGGCGCGGCGGGATCCTCACCTGGGCGACGCACCAGGACGTGGATCAGACGGACGTCCACAAGTCCTTCGCTCTGCTCACCGGGATGGTGCTCGGCCGGAACGTCTTCGACCGCCTCGTCGAGCACAACGAGAAGCTCGAGCTCGTGCCGCGTCTGGCCGAGCGATGGGAGACCTCGGGCGACGGCCGCACCTGGACCTTCCACCTCCGCAAGGGAGTCAAGTTCCACGACGGGACGCCCTTCAACGCGGAGGCGGTCAAGTTCAACATCGACCGCGCCCTGAATCCGGAGAACCGGCTCCTGGCCGGTCGTTTCGCCTACGCGGGGGTCCAGGCGGCGGAGGTCGTCAGCGAGCACGCGGTGAGGCTCGTCACCAAGGAGCCGGTCGGAGCCCTGCTCGACAACATGGCCGACAGCGGCTTCGGCGCCATTCAGAGCCCGAAGTCGATCAAGGAGGCCCCGGTGTCCGGCATCGTTCCCACCGGCACCGGCCCCTTCAAGCTCGCGAGCTGGACCCGCGGCGACCAGCTCGTCCTCGAGGCGAACCCCGACTACTGGGACGGACGCCCGAACCTGGACCGGGTCGTGGTGCGGCCGGTCCCGGAGGGCGGGACGCGGGCGTCGCTCCTGGAGACCGGCGAGGCCCAGCTCATCGCTCAGGTGCCGCTGCAGGACGTGAAGCGGCTCCAGGGCAACAGGAGCCTGGCCGTCGACGTGCCGGCCGCGACGAGCTGGCAGTACATCGCCCTCGACACCCAGAAGCTCGCCGACGTCCGGGTGCGCCAGGCGCTCAACCACGCGGTCGACAAGCGGCAAATCGTCCAGACGAACCTGTTCGGGGTGGGGCGGGTGGCCGATTCCCCGATCGGCTCCGGGTATCGCATGTACGCGAGCGTCGGCAGCTACGACTACAGCCCCGAGCGCGCGAAGCAGCTCCTGGCCGAGGCGGGGTGGCGGCCCGGGGCGGGCGGCATCCTCGAGAAGGACGGGCAGCGGCTGTCGTTGACCTTGCTGATCCCGACCGCCGGCCACTCGGGCTGGCCGGAGATGGCGCAGGCCGTGCAGGCGTACCTGAAGGCGGTCGGGGTCGAGGTGAAGCTCTCGGCACAGGAGTGGGCGACCTACCTCGCGACCGCGCGGAAGCCGGCCGCCGAGCGCGGCTTCGACATGGCGCTCCTCTCCTGGGGCACCGCCGATCCGGACAGCGGGATGCGCATCGTCCTCCATTCGGCGATGGCGCCGCCGGCCGGGAGCAACGTGGCGCTCTACCGGAACCCGCGGGTCGACGACCTCCTCGCCAGGGGCGCCGCGACCATCGGCTTCGACAAGCGCGCTCCGCTCTACCGCGAGGCCCAGCAGCTCGTCTGGCAGGACGCGCCCTGGATCTTCCTCGCCGAGCGACGGGAGGCGGTCGGCCGGCGGGTCACCCTCGAGGGGGTGACCGCCATCCCGAGCTCGGCCGGGCTGGTCGACGTGCGCCGGGCGTGGATCAAGTGATGCTCGACGCGGCCCTGGTCTCCCGGATCGTCGCCGCGATCGACGAAGAGCTGACGCTCCCCATCACCCAGGCGGTGCTGCGCATCCCGAGCTTCTGCGGCCACGAGCGCGCGTTGGCCGAGTTCCTCGCCGAGACCATGGCGGGCCTCGGCATGGAGGTTGCCCTTCCCGAGGTCGAGCCCGGCCGGCCGAACGCGATCGGCCGCCTGCGCGGGCGCGGCGGCGGACAGAGCCTGATGTTCAACGGCCACCTCGACCACAACATGCTCTGTGAGGGATGGACACGGGATCCCTTTGCCGCCGTCGTCGAGGACGGCTGGGTCTATGCGCTCGGCATCGCCAACATGAAGGCGGCCGACGCGGCCTACATCGCGGCTATCCGCGGGCTGAAGCGGGCCGGCGTGGCGCTGGCCGGAGACATCGTCGTGGAGTACGTCGCCGGCGAGCTGGAGGGCGGCAAGGGGACGCAGCACGCCATCCGGACCGGCGTGAAGGCCGATCACTTCATCGACGGCGAGCCCACCGAGCTGGCCGTGGTCAACATGCACGCCGGTGTCGTGCTGCTGCGCCTCCAGGTCTACGGCGAGATGCGCCACTACACGACCCGCACCGGCGCCCTGAACCATGCCGTCGAGCACCTGCTGGAGATCCTCCGCGAGCTGGGACCGAGCTACACGCCGCACCCGGTCGACTCCTGGCTCGCCTTCGATCCGAACCCGGAGTTCGAGGGGCTGCCGCAGCACAACGTCGGCGCCGTCCGGGCGGGGATGACCCGCGAGTGCCTCGAGTGGCGCATCGGGCTCGTCCCCGATTACGCCTATGCCCTCCTCGACGTCCGCATCGTGCCGGGCCAGACGCCGGAATCGGTCAAGGCCGACCTCGAGCGGCTGATCGCGCGGGTGCGGGCCCGCCGGCCGCTCCTCCGGGCGGAGGTCGAGCTCACGGACCGGACCAGGCACCTGTTCATGCCGCCGTTCTACGTGCCGCAGAAGACGGAGGTGGTCCAGGCCACCGCGCGGGCCCACCGCGCGGTCCTGGGGCGCGAGCCCGAGTGGGGCGGCGTGACGAAGTTCGCGGGCTCCGACGCCGCCCACCTCTGGAACGCGGGCATCCCGGGCCTCCTCTACGGGCCCGGAGGGCGGTTCCTGAGCCGGCCGGACGAGAAGGTCGAGCTCCGCGACATCGTGGCGGCGGCGCGCGTCTACGCCCTCGTCGCCGCCGACCTGTGTAACCGCCCCGCCGTCTGATGCGTGTCCCATCCCCACGCTCTCCCTTCCCCGGGAGGGTGAGGGTGGGATGATCCCCGGCCGGTACCTCGCCGCCCGCCTCCTGGCCAGCCTCCCCATTCTCCTGGGGGTCACGCTCGCCGTCTTCGTCGCCATGCGCCTCATTCCCGGCGATCCCGCCCTCATCTTCGCCGGCGACCGCGCGACTGCCGCCGACATCGAGCGGCTACGCGGCCAGCTCGGCCTCGACCGCCCCCTCTACGTCCAGTACGGGATCTTCGTCGGGCACCTGGCGCGCGGCGACCTCGGGCTGTCCATCCGCAGCGGCCGGCCGGTGAGCCTCGAGCTCCACGGCCGCCTGGGGAACACGCTGACCCTCGCCGTCGCCGCGATCGCCGTCACGGTGGCCGTCGGGGTTCCGCTCGGGATCGCCGCGGCGGTTCGGCGGCGGACCTGGCTCGACCGGGCGAGCCTGTTCCTGTCGCTGATCGGGATCACCGCGCCCGCTTTCGTCATCGGCGTCCTCCTCCAGCTCGTCTTCGCCGTCCGGCTCGGGCTCTTCCCCACCGCCGGGGCCGGGTCGCTCTGGCACCTCGTCCTCCCGGCCCTGACGCTCGGCGCCTTTCCGGTCGCCAACGTCGCGCGGCTCACGCGGGCCAACATGCTCGAGGTGCTCGGTCAGGACTACGTGCGGACGGCGCGCTCGAAGGGACTCGCGGAGCGCGCGGTGGTGTGGCGACACGCGCTCCGGAACGCCCTGATCCCGACGGTCACGGTCGTCGGCCTCCAGCTCGGGTACATGCTCGGCGGCGCGGTGCTCGTCGAGGTCGTGTTCGCCTGGCCCGGCCTCGGGCGCTTCCTGGTGCAGTCGATCGCGAGCCGCGACTACCCCGCGGTCCAGGGCGCCGTCCTCCTGATCGCGGTCGGCTACCTCGTCATCAACGTCGTCGTGGACGTGCTCTACGCCGTCCTCGACCCCCGGATTCGGTATGGCGCCTGAAGCCTCGCTCGAGCTGGCGGCGGGGGTGGCCCGGTCCGCCACCGCCCCGCGCGGGCGGTCGGCCGGCGCGCTGCGGCGCCTGCTGGCCGACGGCGCGGCGATCGTCGGTCTCGCCCTGATCGTGCTGCTCGCGCTGACGGCGGGACTGGCGCCGGTCCTGGCGCCGTTCGACCCGACGGCCGTCAGCCTCGCGCGGGCGTACCAGGGCCCGGACCCGGAGCACTGGCTCGGGACGGACGAGGTCGGGCGCGACATCCTGAGCCGGCTCCTCTACGGGGCGCGGCTGTCGCTCGCGACCGGTCTCATCGCGGTCGCGGTGGCCCTCGCCCTCGGGGTGCCGGTGGGCCTCGTGGCCGGCTACGGCGGCCCGACCGCCGATCTCCTCCTGATGGGCGTGATGGACGTCATGCTGGCCTTCCCGGCGCTGCTGCTGGCCATCCTGATCGTGACGATCCTGGGGGCGGGGGCGGAGAGCGCCATGCTGGCGGTGGGCCTCAGCTCGGTCCCCATCTTCGCCCGTCTCGTCCGGGCGTCCACGCTCACGATCCGCCAGAGCGACTACGTCTCAGCGGCGCGGGCCCTCGGAGTCTCGGCGCCGGTCCTCGTCCTGCGTCACGTCTTGCCGAACGCGCTGTCGCCGCTTCTGGTCCAGTCGACCCTGCGGATCGCGACCGCGATCCTGACCGCGGCCGGCCTCGGGTTCCTCGGCCTGGGCGCCCAACCGCCCGCCGCCGAATGGGGACTCATGCTGAACCAGGGCCGCGCCTACCTCCAGACGGCGCCCCACATCGTGCTGTTCCCGAGTCTGGCGATCATGCTCGCGGTGCTGGCCTTCAACCTCTTCGGTGACGGCCTGAACGACGCCCTGAACCCCAGACTCCGCTAGGTCATTTCGGGGGGGTTTCGGAAGACCCCCCCGATGCCCCCCCTCGGTTGCGGCGGCACAGCCGCCGCTCGAGCACTCCTCGATGCACCACCCGCTCGATGGTCGGCGCCGGCTGGCGGCGGGTCAAGCCCCGAAGGCCTGCTCGAGGCGCCGGAGCATCTCCTCCTCGGCCTGGGAGATCCGCCCGACGCCGAGGAAGCCTCCGGCGGCCTCGGCGACCGCCCGGGCCTGGCCCATGACGCTGGCGCGCAGGTTCGCGCGCTCCCCGGGAGCCAGCCGCGCGCAGAGCGCCGACGTGTAGCTGGTCCAGGCGTCCAGCACGGAGGCCGGCGGGGGGCTGGCGAGCCAGCCCTGGACGATCGCGTAGGCGGCGCTCCCCGGCTTGAGGCCGGCCGTCTCGAGCCCGGACAGGACCGCCTGCCGCTCGCGGTCGTCGAGCCGCCCGTCGGCCCACGCCACCTCGATCAGCGGCACCAGCCGGAGCGCCAGGAGCGTGTCGGGCTCGATGCCCAGCTCGACGAGCCGGGTCAGCACGACGTCGTCGCTGATTCCCGACGCCGACGCCAGCGCCTGCCTCGCGGTCTGCCGCGCGTGCTCGCCGCGCAGGCGCTCCAGCAGCGCCCGCTCCCGTTGCCGGAAGAATTCCTCCTCGAGCGCCCGCTTCCGGTCGCCCATGAATTCCTCG
>DASYQW010000320.1 GCA_036005065.1 Candidatus Methylomirabilota bacterium
GAGCAGGTAGGCGGCGGCGGCGTCGGCGGCCCCGTCGACGACGATCGGGAAGAAGACGAGGCGATCCCCGATCCGCCGGTAGATGTCGCGGCCGCCGTCCAGCGGAATCGCGAGGACCTCGGCCCCCGCGCGGCGCAGCGAGGGGTACACGTCCCCGAGCTGGGTGAGCCGCGGGAGCGATCCGGGCAGGCTGAAGAGGACCAGCAGCACGGGGCCCTGCCCGCGGTGCTCGCGGAGCGTGTGGCTCTCGCCGACGCCGGTCGTGTACTCGAAGTCGGGCGCCACGATGGCCGTGGGCCCGGCGACCGGTCCGAGTTCCCGGGTCCGCTCGGCGGCGGCCAGGGTGCGAAGGGCGTTGATGACGTCCCAGCGCTCGGCGTCCGAGAGCTGAGCCCCGAAGCCCGGCATGGGCGTGCCCCCGATCCCGTGAGTCAGCCACCAGAAGAGATCGCCGACCGTGTGATCGCCGGTGTGCTTGGCCGTGAGGTCGGCCGGCTTTTGCGGCAGCCGCGCCGCGGCCGGACCGTCCCCGTAGCCCGCCGGGCCGTGGCAGGCGACGCAGTGCCGCCGGTAGAGCGCGAGGCCGTCGGCGATCGAGCTCGCCGCGTAGGGAACGGTCGGCCGGCGGTAGGTCGTCGGGTAGGCGTCGACCGCGAGCGGCGGCAGCGCCACCGTGAGCCCGAGCACGATACCAGCCACCCCCGCCACGGCGACCTGGCGCCAGCGGCGGGTCTGCACGATGACGGCGAGCAGGGCGGCGATCAGGCCCAGGAGCGCCAGCTGGCCTCCGATGGCGACCCGCGTCTGCACGCCGGGCAGATCCCGGGTGGCCTCCCACGAGAGCCGGAAGGACAGCGGCCAGCTGACCGCGGAATGGCGGGCCGGGGTCGTCAGGCCGAGCACGGCGACGACGCCGAGGATCGCGCACCCGAGGGCCGCCTCGATGGTGACGTGCCGGCGCAGCCGGGCGATCAGCGGCGCGCTGCGGCCGTGGTCGTCCCGCCGCTCGACCGTGCGCAGGAGGCGCGGTTTGAGGACGAGCAGGTTGAGCGCCGCGACCCCGAGCAGCGGAAGGAGCAGGGCGAGCTTCAGCGAGAGCCAGCGTCCATAGGAGGTGCCGATCAGGGCCGGAAAACCCGCCACCTGCTCCCAGGCGTTGTAGGTGCCGGTCAGGACGAGGACCGCGACGCTGCCGAGGCCGAGCGCGGAAAAGCGGCGCGCCGCCCGGGCGGCCAGCGCGGAGCCCGTGGGGTCCGGGAGCGTGAGCGTCCAGGTGAGGAAGAGGACCAGGGGGAGCAGCGCCCCGAACCAGAGCCCCGTCGCGAGGAGATGCACGCCGTCGACGACGATCGCCGCCAGCGGAAACTGCTGGGCCGATGCGGCGTGGCCGGCGGCTCCGATGATGCCGAAGCTGGCCCCGGCCAGCAGGGCGCCCTCGAGCCGCAGGATCAGCCAGTCCGCCCGGTCACGCTCCGCCTCGCGGAGCCACAGGAGCAGGACGAGCAGAAGGAGAAGCCCGTGACGCACGAGCCAGATGGTGCCGTAGCGGGTGTGCATGAGCACGGAGGCGACCGGCGCCATGCCGAGGCTCCCCAGGAGTCCGGATCCGGTCGCGACGGTGACCTGGCGCCAGAGGTCGAGGAGCCCCGAGGCCACCGTGATGGCGAGGAGCCATCGGGCCAGGCGAAGGAGGCGTCCGTCCAGGGGCGCGAGCCCGTCGAGCGCGCTCCCACCGGCCATCCGGCCGGCGGGGCCCGCCACGCCGACGAGAAACGCGAAGGTCCCGAGCAGCAACCCGGCACCCACGAAGTGAATCCACCGGACGAGGACGCCAAACAGCTCCATGACCCGCCGCCTAGGCCGTCACTCGGGCCCCTTCAGCGTGAACGTGTAGTCGCCCTCGGTCTGATGGCCGTCGACGGCCAGGACGCGCCAGCGGACCGTGTACGCGCCTGGCGCCAGCGGTCGGAGGCCCACCCCGAGGAGCCGCCGGTTCTGGGGGTCCACGCGGGCGTCGTCACGGTCGACCCGCTGCCCGCGGCTATCGGTCACGGTGATGCGGCTGAACGCCGGCTCGAGGTCCCCGTCGAACCAGATCCGCACGGCCGCCGGCGAGGCGCGGACGACCGCGCCGACCCGGGGCTCGGAGCGCTCCGGGAAGGCGTGGGCCCAGGCCCAGCCGCTCCACAATGCGGCCAGGAGGCCGGCCAGGGCGATCGGACGGGCGGCGGGCGGTCGACCGATGCTCACCGGGCGCCTACTGGAAGATCGGCCGGAAGACGGTGGGCGCGATGTCGTCGAGGAAGAAGTGGAGGAGCGCGCGCACGCCGACGTTCTTCCCGGTCTCGCTGTTGATGGGAATGATGGCCTCGACCCCCACCTCCACGAGCTTGCCGGCCCAGATGATTCCGGGGTTCACCGTCCCCGTGGTCTTGCCGCCGTCCAGCGGGGTCTGGAAGAGCAGCTCGACAACCGGGATGAGCTGGCTGAAGGGCTTGGGGAGTCCGACGTCCCGCACGAACTGCTGGAGGTAGGGCAGGCTGTACTCGAACGCCACCCCGTAGGTCAGCCGATTGCTCTCCTCGTCGGTCAGCGGGATCTCGGCGCCGAACACCCCCGTCACGGCCACCGGGCGGAGGAAGGCGAGCGTGTCCGGGAGGTCGCCCAAACCCTTTCCGAAGAACAGGGCCGGGGACAGGGTCGAGAAGGACTCGGCCCCGCCGGACTTCTCGCCGGCGCCGCCGATCTCCCAGCCGAACCCGAGCGAAAGGACGGCCTCGTGGGCCGCGCTCTTGAAGAAGGTGTACTTGACGGACAGCTCCGGATTGCCGAACCCCGAGCTGCTCCGTTCGTCCGGATCGTTCGGATCGATGAAGTTGTACTCCGCTCCGATGGAGAGCCCGAGGTCCGGCGTGATGCGCTTCGAGAACTCGGCGCCGAGCGTCGTCTGCTTCGCCTCCGACCCCTTGATGTGGAGGACGCTGGGCAATGACAGCTCGTCGGCGACGAACGGATCGTCGATCGTCAATGTCGCCGGAAAGAAACGCTTCCCGATCACTCCGTGGGCCCAGGCCGGCCCCGCATGTGCCACGAACAAAAGCGCCACCCAGGGCAGAGAACGAGGGTATTTCATGCGCCACCTCGCTGGACCGGTCCCTCCGGACCGCGGAGGGACGCGGGCTGTCGACGACGAGTGAGCCGTGAACGTCAGGCGAGGGCGAGGGGCGCTCGCGGGGGGCCGCGGGTGGACGTCGGGCCAACGCTGGTCGAAGGAAACTGGGCGGGCGGCGCGGCGTCGGCCGGCTCGGGGGACGGAGCCGGGGCCGGGACGCCGTCGAGGACGGTGCCGGCGGCCGACGGGCAGTCCGCCGCCGCCAGGAAGCTACACGCCGGGTGCTCGTCCGTGTCGAAGACGTGATGGACCAGGTGGGGGCCGGTCTCGGCGACCAGGAAGACCAGCCAGCCG
>DASYQW010000321.1 GCA_036005065.1 Candidatus Methylomirabilota bacterium
CAACGTGTTCAACCCCCGACGCGCCTACGACCACGTCGCCGACTTCTCCCTCTACGTCGACCGGACCTGCCGGGGGCGTGGGATCGGCCGTCGCCTCCTCGAGGCGCTGATCGCGCGTGCGCGGACGCTCGGCTATCACAAGCTCGTCCTGTCGGCATTCCCCTGGAACGAGGCGGGAACGACGGTGTATCGGCGGGCCGGCTTCCGGACGGTGGGGATCTACCGCGAGCAGGGCCTCCTGGATGGCCGCTGGGTCGACACCATCATCATGGAGAAGATCCTCGACGGCCCCAGCGCCCACTAGATCATGGGAGGGGGCCTCGACGGCCCCCTCCCAAACCCTCCCCCCGAGGGGGTGGCGTCGTCACAGGCGCTCGGAAGCGCTGCTCGACGCTCGGGGCGAGGTGCCGACCACCGAGGGCGGGGTGCATCGGGGAGTGCTCCGAGCGGCGACTTCGCCGCCGCCACGACGGGGGGGCATCGGGGGGGTCTTCCGAGACTCCCCCGAAATGACTACACGCGGCGACTGTGCTTCCAGATGGCGTCGTCGCGGAACTTCGCCTGCTCGCCCGGGGGCGCGAAGGTCCAGGTGAGGCGGACGTCCTCGTCGGAGGTGTTCACGACCCCGTGCGGCATGCCCTTGGGCACGAAGATGGCCGTCTCGGGACCGACCTCCACCTCCTCGTCGCCGATACGGGCCCGCGCCGAGCCGGCATAGATGAAGAGGATCTCCTCGGCGTGGTCGTGGACGTGGACGGGGATCTGGCTGCCCGGGTGGACGTCCTCGGTGCCCATCGCCAGGTGCTCGGCACCGGCGGTGGCGGGCTCCACCATCAGATGGACCCGGCGAGGAAAGCCGTCATCCGCGTCGCGCGTCTCGCTGTCGCCCTTACCGAAGATGCGTCGCATGCGGCCCCCCTTTTAGAAGAGCGCGATGGGGTTGACCGGGGACCCGGTGCCCCCGACGACCCTGAGCGGCGCGATGACCAGCATGAACTCGGAGCGCCCTTCCTCGGCGCACGCCTTCGCCAGGGGCTCCAGCAGCGCGTTGTCGAGCAGGGCGACTCCGTAGGCGAAGATTGCCCCGTGGACCGCCCAGGGAATGTCATAGCCGTTGGGGACGAGGTCCATCATGTCCCACACGAGCACCGCCACGTCGTGGTCGCGCAGGAAGGGCAGACACGAGGCGTGGAGCCCCGGCCGGCTGTCCGGCCCATAGGCCCGATCCGGATGCGCCGCCTGCCAGGCCTCTCGGCCGCTGTACACGGCCACCGCGTCCCCGGGTTCGAGTGTGACACCCTGGGCCTTGGCGATCTCCGCGAGCTCCCAGCCGTGGACCGGTCGCTCCTGGGTCACGCAGGGCTCGCCCCGGTACCGGGGAACGTCGAGGCAGACCCCGCGGGTGACGATGCCGTCGCTCCACGCTTCCACCCCGCCGAAGGCGGCCCCCTCGAACGTGAGCTCCCGGCGCGGATCGCGCCCGTTCCACATCCCACCCTCGTCCCAGGTGTGGCAGAGCGCGTCCAGGTGGGTGGAGGCCCACCCGTGATAGAAGATTCCGTAGAAGTCGGCGGCGAACCCCCCGGTGCCGCGTGGCACCGTCCGCATCCAGTGCTGGGCCGGCTGCGGGTTCCCGGGCCCCGGGCTCTTCGGAAACTCCCGGCTCAGCGAGACGCTCCGGCCGCTCCGCACCAGGGCGGCCGCCGCCACGCGCTTGCGGGCCGTGATCAGGTTGACCGCGCCGACCTGGTCGTCAGAGCCCCAGCGCCCCCAGTTCCGGCGCTCCCGCAGGTACGACAGCACTTCCTGGCGTTCCGGCAGCCGCTGGGCCACGATTCGCTCTCCTCTACGGCTCGACCCGGGATCGGATCGCGATGATCAGCACCCCCGACCCGTGGGGAGGACCCCCGATCAGCGCCGGGCGCCGCGGCGGCACGTCCATGATCGTGGCGATCTCCGTCACCGGCCCCCGTTGGATCTTCACGGCCACCCGGACGACCGGCGGACGGATGGCCAGCGGCTGGATCTGGAGCTCACGTCCCCCGGGCAGCGCAAACCGCTGTAGCATGCCGACCGGCATCGTGGTCTCGAAGGCGCTCATCGGCTCGTAGGTGCTGAAGCCGAAGACCTCCCGGAGCCGAGGCACCCAGGGCTGGAGCCGCACCTCTCGCCCGCAGCCGCCGCGGAGCGCGGGACGTTCCTCCCAGTCGTTGGGCGGCGGGGCGACGGTCTTCGGCGAAGTGCCGCCGCCGACGGGTGGTCGTAGCGGCGGCGTCGGCTTCAGGGTGCTGCCGGGCAGGGGCTCGGGGGCGTTCGACGCGAGGATGACGAGCGCGTAGACGCACACCTGGGGGACGGGCCCGGGCGGCGGGGGCGCCTGAGCGTGGCCGGAGACGGCGAGCCCGGACAGCAGGGCGAGCGCGAGCAGGGCGCCGAGGAAGCCGGGACCGAGGGCGTCCCGGAGCCGCTTCCGGGCATTGTGCAATCGCGACATCACGGTTCCCATCGGGATCGCGAGGACCTCGGCAATCTCCCGGTACGAGAGCCCCTCGATGTCGCTCAAGATGATAATGGAGCGGTGCTGCTCTGACAAGGATTCGAGCCCGCGTGCGATCTGCGCGCGACGTTCCGCCGAGGTGGCCTCCGCCTCGGGATCCGGATCCGTGGCCACCGCCGTCCGCTCCCACTCCTCCGGCGGGACGTCGTCGGTCCCCATGGACCGGGCCCGGGTGGCGCGCTGCCGCTTCCGGTCGAGGGCGAGGTTCATGGTGATCCGGAACAGCCACGTGTAGAACGCCGAGTCGCCCTTGAACTTCGGGAGGGATCGAAACGCCTTCACGAAGGCTTCTTGCGCCACGTCCAGCGCCTCCTCCTGGTCCCGCAGCACGCTGTAGGCGAGGCGGAACGTCTTGCGCTTGTACTTCTCGACGAGAAGCTCGAACGCCTCCGTCTCGCCGGCCTGGACTCGCTGGACGGTCTCCCGGTCCTCACTGCTCACGGCCCGGGTCCGCCCGCCGGGTTCCCCCCCTCCTCAGACCGCCCAAAGAGGCCCGTCATTCAGCGTCCGGCCAGACAGGCGAGGGCGGCGTCCAGGCCCAGGAGGTAGCTCTGCAGGCCGAACCCCGAGATCTGACCACGGCACACGGCGGCCGTCACCGAGCGCCGCCGGAACGGCTCGCGCGCGTGGACGTTGGAGAGGTGGACCTCGACGACCGGGATCGGGACGCCGGCGATGGCGTCGCGGAGCGCGTAGGAGTAGTGGGTGAACGCCCCGGGATTCAGCACGATGGCCCCGAAGCCCTCCCCGGCCGCGCCCTGCACGGCGTCCACCAGCACGCCCTCGTGGTTCGACTGCCGGCACTCGATCTTCACCCCGCGGACGGAGGCGTGCTGCGCGATGGCGGCGTCGACCTCGGCCAGCGTGAGCCGGCCGTACACACCCGGCTCCCGCTGCCCGAGGAGGTTGAGGTTCGGGCCGTGGAGCACGAGGATGGCGGTCATCGAACGTCCTCCTTCCGCACGGGGCAGCCGATCCCAGCATACACGCACGAGGGAGGCGTGCCGATCGTGGCAGATCGCGGGACGACGCGCAACCCCGGGCGGGTGTGCGCTTGCGGCCCGTCACCGAGTGGCAACCCGTAACGCGCGCGGCCCGGCGACCCCGGGCGGCAAGTGGAGGGAGACCCGCGAGGGCGCCGCCGACTACCGGCGGAAGTCCTCCTTCCAGGGCACCAGGTAGGCCTCCAGGGCGCGGAGTCCCCAGGTGCTGGCCAGGCCGAGGAGCGACAGCAGCACGAGGCCGACCATGAGCTTTCCCGTCAGCATGAGGTCGCCCGCGTGCAGGATGAGGAAGCCGATCCCGGTGGTGGCGTTGATCATCTCGGCCGACACCACCAGGAGCAGGGCGATCCCGGCGCCCAGGCGGTAGCCCGCCAGGATCATGGGGAGCGCCGAGGGCAGGATCACCTTCACCAGCACCTGACGCCGGACGGCACCCAGGCTCGTAGCGGCCTTCACCATCAGCGGCTCGGTGTCCCGTACGCCGGCGTAGGTGTTGATGACGACCGGGAAGAACACGCCGAGCGCGATCATGGCCACCTTCGGCGCCTCCCCGATGCCGAGCCAGAGAATCATGAGCGGGAGCAGGGCGATCTTCGGGATCGGATAGGTGGCGGCGATGAGTGGGTTGCCGACGGCCTCCACGACCCGCGAAGTCCCGAGAAGGAGCCCGAGCGCGGTGCCGGCGGCGGCCCCCAGCACGAACCCGAGGCCGATCCGCAGGAGCGACACGCCGAGATGACGCCCCAGCTCTCCGCTCCCCACCATGCCCACCGCCTCCCGCGCCACCGCCGTCGGCGGGGGCAGGAAGAGGGGTGAGACCAGCTGGAGCCGCGTCGCCGCCTCCCACAGCCCGACGAGGACGAGCAGCGAGACGGCACTCAACAATCGCCGGTCGCCCCCGCCGAGGGCCGGCGCCCCTTCGTAGACCACGATCCGGTCAGACATCCACGAACGCTTCCCGGGCGTCCTGCTTGATGAGCTGCCAGCACTCGTCCACCAGCGCGAGGAACGCCGGGGCCAGCAACGTGCGCTCATCACGCGGGCGCGGGAGCGGGATCGGCCGCGCGGTCAGGATCCGCCCGGGCCGGCGCGTCATGACGACGACGCGATCGCCCAGCAGGACGGCTTCCTGGATCTGATGGGTCACGTAGAGGATCGACTTCCGCGTCCGTTCCCACAGCGCCATCAGCTCGAGCTGCATCAGCGCGCGGCTCTGGGCGTCGAGCGCGGAGAACGGCTCGTCCATCAGGAGGAGCGCCGGTTCGACGGCCAGCGCGCGGGCGATGGCCACCCTCTGCCGCATGCCGCCGGAGAGCTGGTGCGGGTATCGGTCCTCGAACCCCTGGAGTCCCACCAGCTCCAGCAGGCCCCGCGCGCGCGCGTCCCGGTCCGGCGCCGGCATGCCCCGCACCTCGAGCCCGAACCCGACGTTCCCGAGCACCGTCCGCCAGGGGAACAGCGCGTGCTCCTGGAACACCATCGACGTCATGGCGGTGCTCTCGGCGACGCCCTCGAACACGACGCGCCCGCGGGTCGGGGGCAGGAGCCCGGCGATGACGTGAAGGAGCGACGACTTTCCGCACCCCGAGGGGCCGAGGATGGTGACGAACTCGCCGCCCTCGACGACGAGCGAGACGTCGTGCAGGGCCTCGATCGAGCGCCCGTCGCGGCCGGTGAACACCTTGGAGACGCCCTCGACGACGACACGCATCGAGGCCCCGACCTCAGTGACGGGATGCGGGGGGCATCCGCTACCGAGTCTAGTGCATGAGGCCGGCGACGTCGAGCGCGGTCTCCGCGAGGTAGAACAGCAGGAGGCCTATCTCAAGCCCCGACACGACGCTCCATCTCTTCCCGCTCGCACTCCCCGCACAGACCGAACAGCTCGAGGTGGTGCGAGCGCACCGCCACGCCGAGATCCGCTCCCTCGACCGGGCAGCGCCGGACGTCCTCGATCCGGCCGCAGGTCTCGCAGACGAAGTGGTGGTGGTGCGCTCGGTAGTCCTCGGCCAGCTCGTAGCGGTGGGCGCCGTCCCCGAGCTGAATGCGGCGCACGACCCGCAAGTCATACAGGAGATTCACTGTGCGGTAGACCGACGAGAGGTTGATCCGGCGCGACCTCGCCCACTGGCCGAGTCGCTCGTGAATCTCCTCGGCCTTCAGCGGGGTCAGGGCCTCGATCAGCACATGGAGGACAGCCCCGCGCGGGCGGGTCCAGGCATGGCCGGCAGTGGTCAGAAGCGCCCGGATACGCTCCACCTCGACCCGGGGGGCGCCGCTCATGATTGCAAAGAGCTTGCAAAAGCGCCCCGATGCCTGTCAAGGGAAACTTTGCTTGCGGTTCTCCGCCGCTCTCCGGTAACGTAAGAGCGCCTGAGGGTTGCGCTCGCAACGTCAGGAATTGGACATGGCGACCAGCCTCGATATCCCCTTCGGGCAGTGGCTCGTGGCGGCCGGCGTCCTCTCCGAACCCGACCTGGCGCGGGCGGAGGAGCGCCAGCGCGCGTCGGGGGAGCGGCTCGCCGATGCCATCGTCCGGCTGGGTTACTGCACCCCCGAGGAGATCGCCCGGGCGCTGGCTCGGCGCCTCGGGCTGTCATACGTGAGCCGCGAGGAGTTTCCCACCAGCCCTCCGTTTCTCCGGAACCTCTCTCCCCAGTACATGCGGCAGTACCGTTTCTGCCCTCTGGCGGTCGAGAACGGGACCCTCCTCATCGCCTGTGCCGACCCGACCGATCCCATTGCGTCCGACGAGCTCCGCGCGGCGCTCGGCCTCGACGTGCGCCAGGCCGTGGCGACCGAGCCGGCGATCCTGGAGGCGATCGAGCGGTACTTCGGGACCGGGTCGACGGCCGTGCAGAAGGTCATCGAGACGATCCGCGACGACGAGTGGGCGGGAGACGAGAGCGGCAGCGAGGACGTGAACTCGCTGCGCGACATGGCGTTCGACGCGCCGGTCGTGCGGCTCGTCAACCTCTTGATCGAGAACGCGGTGACCTCGAACGCCTCCGATATCCACATCGAGCCCTTCGAGGACAACCTGCGCGTCCGCTACCGGATCGACGGCGTGCTGTTCGACGCCGAGACCCCGCCCAAGCGGCTGCGGGCCGCGATCACGTCCCGGATCAAGATCATGGCCGAGCTCAACATCGCCGAGCGCCGGCTGCCCCAGGACGGCCGCATCCGGATGAGTCTCCAGGGGCGCCGGCTCGACATCCGGGTCTCCACCATCCCGACCATCCACGGCGAGAGCGTGGTCATGCGTCTCCTCGACCGGGCGGCCATCCTGATGCCCCTCGATCGGCTCGGCTTCGACCCGCGGACCGAGCGGCAGATCCAGCACATCATCAACCTGCCGCACGGGATGCTGCTGGTGACCGGCCCCACGGGCTCCGGCAAGACGACGACGCTCTACGCGGCGCTCGACAAGATCAACTCTCCCGGCAAGAAGATCATCACGATCGAGGACCCGGTCGAGTACCAGCTCCGCGGGGTGAACCAGATCCACGTCAAGCCCAAGATCGGCCTCACCTTCTCCTCCGGGCTGCGTCACATCGTGCGGCAGGACCCGGACGTCATCATGGTCGGTGAGATCCGGGACGTCGAGACCGCCGACATCGCCATCCACGCGGCGCTGACGGGACACCTGGTCTTCTCCACGCTGCACACCAACGACGCGCCGGGCGCGATCACCCGCCTCCTGGACATGGGCGCCGAGCCCTATCTGGTCGCCTCGGTCCTCGAAGGGATCCTCGCCCAGCGCCTGGTCCGGATCATCTGCGCCTCATGCCGCGTCCCCTACGAGCCCGAGCCGAAGGAGCTCCGCGCCATGGGCATCGACGAGGTGCCCGGCGACGCCGCCCTCCAGCGGGGCAAGGGCTGCGGCGAGTGCCGGGGGACGGGCTACCGCGGGCGGACGGGGATCTACGAGTTCCTCCCCATGACCGAGGACTTCCGCTCTATGACGCTGCGCAAGGTGCCGGGCCACGAGATCCGGCAGCGGGCGATCGCCGCCGGCATGACGACGCTGCGCCAGGACGGCTGGGCGAAGTGCTGTCTCGGCGTCACCACGATCGAGGAGGTGCTGCGGGTGACGCACGAGGACTCCGAGGAATGAGCGGACCCGGGACGCTGACCCCGTCGGGAGCTGCCGCGGCCTCCTGATGCCCGTCTTCTCCTATACCGCTGCGGACCGCGCCGGTCGCACGATCGACGGCGTGATGGAGGCGCATGACCCCCAGGGGGTCGTCGAGCGGCTCCATCGCGAGGAGTACTTCCCGATCCGGGTGGAGCCGGCCGACTCCGGACCGCGGCTGTCGCGGCTCACCCTGTTGCTCGCCGCCCCCCGACGGGTTCCGGCCCGCGACCTCCTCACCTTCACGCAGCAGCTCTCGACGCTGCTGGACGCCGGCATCCCGCTCGACCGTGCCCTCACGATCCTCGCCGACCTCTCGGTCAGTGACCGTTTGCGCGTCATCGTCCAGGATGTCGCCCAGAGCGTCCGGACCGGCTCGACGCTGGCGGACGCCCTGAGCCGCCATCACCCTCGCCCCTTCTCGCGCCTGTACATCAACACCGTGCGGGCCGGCGAGAAGGGCGGCGTTCTCGAAGTGGCGCTCCGGCGACTCGCCGAACACCTGGAGGCGACCCGGGAGCTCCGGGAGGCGCTGGTATCGGCGGCCATTTATCCGGCGTTGCTGCTCACGGTCGGCGTCGGGGCCGTGATCTTCCTGATGACGTTCGTGCTCCCGCGCTTCGCCGTCATTTTCAAGGATCTGGGCCAGGGATTACCCCTGCCCACCCAGATCCTCCTCGGCGTGAGCGAGTGGCTGGTAGCGTACTGGTGGGTCCTCGTCCTGCTCGCCATGGCGGGCCTCCTCTCCTGGCAGCTCATCACCCGGTCGGACGCCGGTCGCCTGGCGGTCGACCGCTGGCTGCTCACGCTGCCGGCCGTCGGGAATCTCCTTCGCAAGATC